>JAILCK010000081.1 GCA_024680435.1 Lachnospiraceae bacterium | reverse complement strand
GCATCGACGATTGTGGTGATGAAGGGGCTTGCCATTACAGCCGGGTCAAATCCCAGGCGTTTTGCCACCATAGGAAGTGAACAGCCCACAAGCTTTGCCACAAAGATGGCAACAATAAGTGTGATGCAAACAACAAAAGCGATTGTAACTCCCACTTTATCAAAGAACAAAAGCTTTAAAAAGTTACAAGCAGCAAGGGTGACACCGCAAAGGAAAGCCACTCTTATTTCTTTCCAGCATACTTTGAAAAAGTCTTTAAAAGCGATTTCTTCAAGGGAAAGTCCACGAATAACCGTAACGCTTGCCTGTCCTCCGGCATTACCGCCCGTATCCATAAGCATGGGGATAAAGAAACTAAGAGCCGGAATGGCACCTAAGGCTTCTTCAAAGTTTTTCATGATGCTTCCTGTGAATGTAGCGGAAACCATCAAGAGTAAAAGCCAGGGTATACGCTTCTTCCAAGTCTCAAAGACGCTTGTCTTCATATAAGGCTTGTCGGAAGGCACGATAGCGGCCATCTTTTCAATATCTTCCGTTGTTTCTTCTTCCATGATATCCACGATATCATCGACGGTGATAATACCCACAAGGCGGTTTTCATTATCAACAACGGGCATTGCGGTAAAGTCGTATTTTTTAAACTGCTTGGCAACGTCTTCCTGGTCCATAAGAGTGTTAACGGAAACCACATTTGTTTCCATTATTTCTCCCACGGTTTTGTCGGGATCAGCCAAGAGTAAACCTCTTAAAGTAAGAATACCAAGAAGGGTTCTTGATTTATCCAAAACGTACAAATTGTTGATAGTTTCGGAATCTCTTCCCACTTTACGCACACGCTCCAAAGCCTGTGCAACGGTAAGGTTTTCTTTTAAATCTACAAACTCGACAGTCATGATACTGCCGGCTGATGAATCGGGGTAACGAAGAAGGTGATTGATGTCGCGCCTTGTGTCGGCACTTGCGGATGCAAGTATTCTTCTTACGACGTTTGCAGGCATTTCTTCAAATAAGTCTGCAGCATCATCGGCCATCATGTTGTTAACGATGTTTGCGGCATCACGTTCCGACAAAGAAGTAATAATCATCTGCTGATGTTCTACTTCAAGATATGCAAATACGTCGGCTGCTTTATCTTTAGGCAAAATTCTGAAGACTTTTATCATGTCTTCTTCCGGGATTTCTTCCAGCACCTGAGCGATATCTGCATCGTATAATTCGATAAGCTTCTGTCTTAAGCGTGTGTATTGCTTGGTCTCTAATAATTCCTTGATTTCTTCCATAGCAATTTCTCCTTTAAGGATGTAGTTTTATTATTCTGTCCCGCTCGGGGATTGGTACTGTCTGAAGATATATGACCTGACATAATAAAACCACCACCTTTCATAAAGAGATTGCTTAAAATACAACAAAAAAACTTCTTAATAAATATAGAATACTCAGGTTTTCATGTCAATAAAATAAGCGTCGGAAATTTTGGAAAAATCCATCTTTGAATTGGTCAAAGAAACAAGGTCTTCCCTGACTTTTTCAACATCATTAAAATCAACCCTTATATACATGCAAACATTGTTTGCGTAGTAGATATTGTTTAGGGTAATTTCTTCTTTTTCTATATAGCGTTTTATGATTTCTGCGTTTTTATAATCCGCCTCAATTTTGATTTCGGCGCCGTATCGCATTGTGCCGATTTTTGAGTTTTTAAGGCCCAAAGAAGCCGCTTCCACATACATTCTGGCTAAAGGCCCCGCCCCTAAAAGAGTGCCTCCGAAGTACCTTGTTACCACAATGCAAACGTCCGTCACTTTGGCTTCTTTTATCACATTAAAAATAGGAAGGCCTGCCGTCTGCTGAGGCTCCCCATCGTCAGAGTACTTTACTTTATCGCTGTTTTTCCCGATTACGTAGGCATAACAATTATGGCGCGCATCGTAATATTCTTTTTTTATTGAATTAACAAAAGAAACCGCTTCTTCTTCACTTTTAACCGGGGCTACATGGGCAATGAAACGAGACTTTTTTAACTCAGTTTCACCGCTTCCCCCTTCAACGCAAACTTTATATGCTTCATTCATGGTTTTATTATAATGCATTGCTTACGAATTTGTGAAGATTTGCTTAAGCGACTTCTTTTTTTAAGCCCTATTTGGTATAATGCATTAGTTAGTTGTAATATGCAATTTAATAATAATTACTTCTGTTTAAAGGAGAAAATATATGAACTATGGTAGGCGGGGCATTAAGGCTCGTCAGGCGGCCTTAAATGCAAGAGGTCCGAAGTGGTCGCGCAAGTTTCTTTTGATATTTATAGAAGCTGCGTGCATCGCAATCTTAGCCGTAGGCGTTATGTGTGCGGCACTGGGAATCGGCTTGTTTAAGGGAATCTTATCAAGCGCACCCGATATTTCAAAAATAAACGTTACTCCCACAAAGCTTGCTTCTTTTGTATACGACGCGGAAGGTAATGAAATCGGTAAGCTTGTTGCGGAGAGTTCAAACCGTATTATCATAAGCAGCGAAGACATTCCACAGAATATGAAGGATGCTTTTGTGGCCCTTGAAGACGAGCGTTTTTATCAGCATAACGGTATCGATATTCAGTCAATCATTCGTGCCGCCGTTTACGCTGTTCAACACGGCAGAATGGGACAAGGCGGTAGCACCATCACCCAGCAGCTTATAAAGAATAACGTATTTGAAGGCTGGGCTACCGAAAAAAACAGTATGGAAAAGATAAGACGTAAGATTCAGGAACAGTACTTGGCGGTTCAGCTTGAAAAGACCACCGATAAGGATGCCATTCTTACCACTTACTTAAACACCATTAACTGCGGTCAAAACACTTTGGGTGTGCAGGCAGCCAGCTTAAGATATTTCGGAAAAGATTGTAAAGACTTAACACTTTCCGAATGTGCGGTTATCGCTCCTATCACACAGGCGCCCACAAAATATAACCCCATCATTCATCCCGATAACAACAGAAGCCGTGCGGAAGAGACATTAAATAAGATGCTTAAGCAAGGCTATATCACCCAGGAAGAATACGACGAAGCCTGGAACGACGATGTTTATTCAAGAATTCAGACTAATAACGACTTAAAAAGCGAGCAGTCTTCCGTTAACTCTTACTTTGTGGATGCTGTTACGGAAAAACTTGAAGAAGATCTTTTGGCCTTAGGATATACAGAGGATCAGACCTACGCTTTAATGTACAGCGGCGGTTTAAGAATTCAATCAACCATGGATCCCGAGATTCAAAGAATCTGTGATGAAGAATTTGCAAATCCCGAAAATTACTTTGGCATAGACAAATGGTATCTTGACTACAGACTTACCATTCAAAAAGCAGACGGAACCATTCAAAATCACAGTTCCGAAATGTTTAGAACATATTTTAGGCAAAACAGGTCGGCTTCTTTTAACATGTTATACACTTCACAGGAAGATGCATATGCCGACTGCGAAACCTACCAGGCTGCGGTTATGGAAGAAGGGGACGAAATCGTTGGTGAACCTTTTATCCACTTAACCATCCAGCCTCAGATTTCATTTACGGTTGCAGATCAGTCGACAGGCCAGATTAAGGCTATGATCGGAGGACGTGGGGAAAAGGAAGGAAACAGAACGCTAAACCGTGCCACTCAGTCAATGCGTCAGCCCGGTTCCTGCTTTAAGGTGCTTGCGGCATTCGGTCCCGCAATTGACGCTAAAGGCATGAGCCTTGCAACAGTTTTCAATGATGCTCCCTTTAACTACATAGACGGAACACCTGTTGCAAACTGGTATAAAGACGGTTACAGAGGACTTCAGTCTATCCGTAAAGGTATTGAACAGTCCCTTAACATCGTAGCCGTTAAAACAATCACACAGATTACTCCCGCTTTGGGATTTAACTACTTACAAAACTTAGGCTTCACCACTTTGGAAGAAGCAAAGCCCATCGGCGACAGAATCTTTACGGATATCGGTCAGCCCCTTGCTTTGGGCGGTATCACAAACGGTGTAAAGAACTTTGAACTTAACGCAGCTTATGCTTGTATTGCAAATCAGGGCGTATATATTGAGCCTACACTCTACACAACTGTTATAGATGCAGACGGAAATGTTTTAATCGATAATACAAATCCCGATTCAAGAAGAGTGTTCTCAGAGCAGACAAGTTTTCTTCTTACAAGTGCCATGACAGACTGTGTACGCTTTGGTACAGGTACAAACGCAAGATTTGCCGGAATGTCAATCGCCGGTAAAACAGGTACCACTTCCGATGAGCGTGACGTTTGGTTTGCAGGTTTCACACCCTACTACACAGGAACATGCTGGGTAGGATTTGATAACAACGAAGTAATGAATTCTAAGGAACAAAGAGCGGTTCAGGTAATGTTCTCAAAGGTTATGTCAAGAGTTCACGAAGACCTTACAGACCCGGGATTCCCTGTTCCCGAAGGAATTGTGAGAGTGCCTGTTTGTTCACAGTCAGGTAAGCTTCCCACTCCCGGACTTTGTGATGCTTGCATAGTAAGCGAATATTTCACTCCCGACTCTGTTCCCACTGAATACTGTGATGTTCACATTCAGGGTCAGATTTGTGCTTATGATAATTTAAGAGCATGTCCCGGATGTCCCTTCTGTTATGAAGGTGTAACCACCACTCTTCCTCCCGAAGATCCTTCACTTTGGCAGGGCTCAAACGTACTTGCCACAGAGTTAGATCCTCTCGGAGCCGGTACACAAAATGCCGCAAATAACGGCTTCTGTCACCATAATGAACAGTTCTTTATGCAGGAAGGCTGGGAAGGCCGAGTAGAAGCAGAAAGAGCTGAACTTGATGCAAGAAACGCCGCCGCTCAGGCAGCTTGGGAAGCAGCCCAGGCAGCCGCAGCCGGTCAATAAGATTAAAAAAAGCCTGTGCATTTAATTGCACAGGCTTAATTATTTTATTTAAAATTACTGTCTTTCAAGAAGTTCTTTATATTCTGCACTTGAAAGTTCTTTATACATGCCGCATTCGGGGCAGCATATACCGCGTTTCTTTGTAACAGAAATAATGGGAATAAAGAAAAGTGTGAATTTAAATTTTTCTTTTGCCAAAACCTTTTCTGTATTGTATCCGCAGTTAGGACATACCGAATATCCTAAGGTTCTCTCTGTCTTAACATCATTTTTAGATCCCCAGATAATAAACATTATTCGATTCCTCCTTCTGCTCTGTTGCTTTGAGCGATTCCTCTAAGTCTTTCAAGCACCGTATCATACTCTGCGTTGTTTCTTCTCATTGACCATGAGCCGTAATAAACCTTTGAGTCCTTTGTGATTACCTTAATCCACTTATATGCATAATCGTAGACATTGTTGTGAATGTTTGTATAGTAAGCATTCACGATGTCGGAAGTAGGAATCACTCCTCCTTCTCTTCCGCCAAAAATAACTTCACGGTCTGTAATTATAGTATTTACTTCCCTGTATTCTTTGGCTGATCCGTTTTCAAGTGCGGCCATGATTCTTTGCTTTTCTGTTTCATCGGTCATCTTCTTTAAAACTCTTTTAGCAGACCCAAATCCTCTTCCCTTGCTGATTTCAAGAAGTCCGATAATAAGCATCAATAATGCCGCAATCCACAAGAAAAAGCCAATCGCCGTTGCGTTGCCCATCAAAAAGAAGCCAACAACAAAAGCCGCCAAAGCGCCCCATAAGAGCCCCTTACCTTTAGAATTTTTCATCCTCTTCACCTCTTTGTTATAAACGTAGTTTTAATAACGACATCCTCTAATATACTACTCTAAAAAAAATTGTCAATGAATTGTCTGATTGTACCAAATTATGAACAATTTCCTCCCTTTTTTCATTGACAATCCTTCACTCACTATGCTATCATATCATTCGTGTCCGAGAGGATATGATGCTGATGTGGCTCAGTCGGTAGAGCGTCGCCTTGGTAAGGCGGAGGTCACGGGTCCGATTCCCGTCATCAGCTTGCTAAAAGCCCGTATTTTACGGGCTTTTTTGTTGTTTGGGGTTGAAGACAGTTGAAGACAGTTCCGAAAAAGTTTTGTCTCAAAATAGACTTACAAAAGAAAATTGATTGGTTTTTAGAAACAATTTAAATCAGTTATAAAGCCTTGGATATCATTTCATATGTTTCTTTCTCTGTAAGGGGATTATAGATGTAGTTATATGTAGTACTTAAATTTGAATGTCCAAGGATTTCTCGTATAGTATCAATCGGAACTCCGTTAGCATTCAAAAGTGATGCAACCGTTTTTCGAATCTTATGACTGGATTTAACCGGCAAACCGTTTCTGATTGCATACCACTTTAAAACATAATTAATCTTTCGTGCCTTTATTCTTCCACCTGCATGGGTAAACATATACTCACTTCCATTATCAGGTATTCTCAAAAGAATGTTTATTGCTTTAGGCACCAATGGAATAATCCTGTCGGTATTAGTCTTCGTATGTTCTGCAACCATGACTTCATTGGTATCCTGATTCCTTACTTCTTCACGTTTAATGTGAAGATGCGAGAAATCAATTCGGTCTTCCCATTTAAGCGCAACAAGTTCGCCAACTCTGAGCCCAAGATAGAAGTTCAATTTGACAGCAAGGAAAGTAACGTCCTTGGTCTGCTCATACTGTTCCTCCAAATACTTAAATAAAGCTTTGAGTTCATCGGTATTATACGTTTCCGTTTTGCCGGTCTTCTTGCATATCTGTCGAAACTTTTTACTGATAATCATTGTATCCAGTGGATTCTTATCCAAGTATCCGTTGCGGATAGCATACGAAAACATCCCGTTCAGAATAGTCTTTACATTCGTCCATTCTTTGGAAGAAAGGCAAAACTTTTCGATGATCTTATTACACTCTTTTTCCAAGGAAGTAACAGAAATCTGTCGTATTCTCATCGAATCAAGCGATGATGTCTCCAAGTACTTTTGAAAACGTTGCTTATGCCTCAACACCGTGTTGGGGCTATTACTCATATAAGTTTTATAATCTATCCATTCTTCAAAGAGATTATGAAATGTGATATTGTCAAGGTTCTGTTGTGCACAATAAACGTTGAGAAGCTTCCTGTATAGTTCGTCCTCCGTTTTGCCCTTGATATTAATGCGTTTACCGGTAGTTGGATCCTTAAAATAAGTACTCCATCTTCCGGTGGGTGTGTTTGGAGGCGTTACTGCATAAGGATGAGACTTCTTTATTTCGGATATTTTACTTGCGATAAGCTCATTCTGCACGCTGTCTAACTTGATTATGCCACTGTTTATGGCTTCGGACAACATGTTTCTTTCATTAATCGACAGTTCATTTTTCTGTTCACTGTATCCAGTATAATTTCCTGTATGTAGGTCTTTCATAGAGTATATCTCCCTTCGAAAAAGCTGAAAAAAAAATTGATATACTCTTCCTAAAAAGACTGTTATCCGTTTTCACTGTCTGCCAAGCGAATCCACTGTATATAGGTACGGTGCACTGTATACGTAAAAGGATATAAAAAGAGCCTGCGTAAACGCAGGCGTAGTATGCAAGGCAGAGACTCGGAAGATATGGATGCCCGAAACAGGAGGCGATAGCGGAACGCAGTGGAGCGAAGCCCCTGTGAAGGGCGAATATCTTCCGTGATGCGGGGGGTAGTGTTACCCCCCGCATCTGTATTTTTGTATCACCCCATTTCCAAAAGCCATTAACTACTATACTTTAAGATAAGAATTCTAAATGCTACAGATGTCCAAAAAAGGTGTATCTGTAGTTTTTCTATATCCTTAAACAATATGTTCCATGCTCAATTCCCATGCTTTTAAAAAGTCTAACGATTTTCTTATGGTCAATATGCACAAAACATACAGTGAAAAAAAATGATATACACAGTGTCATGCAATCACATACAGTAATTTTCTGACAACTTTAGAAGCATCTCAAACCCGCATAAATACTGGCTCTTTGCCAATATCTTTAAGCCCTTATCGGAGGTATTCTAGTCTCATAAGAAACGTTTCTGATACAAATTAACCCCTGATAGCTATCGCCATTATAAGAGAGAATGGCAACCGGTTGCCTGAGATTATTTCAATGAAAAATAATAATTTCAGGTCAAGATTTGACAAAAACAGATATTGTGGACGCATTGACAAAGATCACTATTTTTATGGGGAAAATGTTCCCACCGGAGACAATCAATGGCATTGCTCAAAAACCTTATTAACCGTAGGAGAAAACGGAGTGACAAATGAACACTTGGCTGAACTCCAAAAGTTCGATAACGCAGAGGCACAGGACATAGAAGACGATGCACGTAATTGGGAAACTATATGTGAAACCTTTCATGAAAGCACAGCCAGCCTCGAAGATGACTTATTTATGGACGAAGAGCCCGTAAATGATATGGTCAGTATTTTCATGAAAAATGTGTTACCGAAACTTTCAGAGGATCAAAAGAACCTTATTTATGATCTTTATGGAACCAACAAAGACCTAAAAGAACTTGCTGCAGAAAGTGGCACAACGTATCAAGCTATTCAGAACAGGCGCAAAAAACTTCATAATAGAATTGAAAAGCTGATGGCTGAATATGGATACTCCAAAAGTGAAGAGGCACACAAATGATGTTTATGCGTGTTTCAACGTAGGGTTGTACTTTTTCCATAACTTATGAAGGAAGAAATAAAAATGGATATTTCTTCCGCCCCCTCAGAAACCTTACATTTCAGGAACCCACATTTTATCAGTGTTTTGAGAGGGGGTTGTACTTTTTCCATAACTTATGAAGGAAGAAATAAAAATGGATATTTCTTCCGCCCCCTCAGAAACCTTACATTTCAGGAACCCATATTTTATCAGTGTTTTGAGAGGGGGTTGTGCTTTTTCCATTATAAGTGAGAGGCAAATAAACGGTTGCAGCCAAAACCTCAAACACAATAATGCCAGAATAAATAGAAACCCATTTTACAGCGTTTACATGAAAACAAAAAAACTACAAAGTCCTAAGAAAAGGAGAAAACTAATATGGCAATGCCACTTAACAAGTTACATTTAACCAAGGAAAGCGTCACTTCTGAGAAGGAGGGTTTTAACTGCATTGATACTTCATTGCGGAAAGACCCTAATACCGGCGAAGTCTCTGCATCGGTAGAGATAACAACCCGAGGGCGATCCACAATAAGAGTCAAGTTCCCACCCGAGTGCGTTAATGATTCCTTGAAGAAGACCATCGAAGATATTTCTCGAGAGCTTAAGAAACAAGAGCGCGCAGGAATTGATCCGGAAGTCAAGATTGACCTTATCGATGTCACCTTCCGCGCTTGGGCTATGTCGAATCCCTTCAGCTCAGGAGTATCGGGTGAAGCGAGTGGGATAAGCCTTCTGGATGATATCATCGTCGATACTTCTTCCAATTTCACACCGAGCCCCAAAAAGTAACACATCAACCAGCATGGGGGTGGAGAAATTCCGCCCCCTATATAGAGAGGAAAAAATATGAAAAATATTATCAATGCAATTTTAGACTTCTTACGCAACATTAACGAGAAATACCGCATCATAAACGAACAGGCGCGTAAAAACCAACGCGATTTGATTAACTACGATTTTGCACATGCAGCTGCTTTCGAACTTGGCGAATGCTTTAGAGGCGAGCGCTTTCCATTATGCGCAGAAATTAGGGGTGCCAACTCTTTCAGCATTGAAAAGGTAAAACTCTCCGATGATCATACCAAAACGCAGATTTTGATGGGATTACAGCGTGACAGCCTCATAAAATGCGGTGCACCCGAAGTATATGAAAAGATGACGGAACTCATGAACCAGTGTATCTTCAATCAGGTCAGATATTTTCTCATCCCGTCCTGCGGTTCTGATTTCCCGCTTATGTTTCCTATGCTTTCACACGGCATAACTATCCGCGGCGTACGAGAAACCGCCAGTGAAGTACAGATTGCAGTACTCGTTAACTGGGCACCTGATCGTAGGATTTAGAAGGTAAAATTATGAGCAAAAAGAAAAAGACTATCACAAAGGCCGAAACGACTTCAGTTGATGCAACTGTTCAATCAGAAGAGAGCAAAAGCGAGGTAACATCGTATAAGCGCGATACCCAAAGCAGATCATGGACTCTATGCTTCAACAACATTGAAGAAACCGGCTACAACTTGGAAAAAATCCGTGAAATTATCACTAAAGACTTCCCCTCCTTGCGCTATTACTGCGCAAGCGAGGAGATTGGCTTGGAAGAAAAGAAATTGCATGCTCACGCGTATATTTACACAGCAAATCCTATACGATTTTCAACTATAAAGGGCAAATTCCCTGATTCTGATGTACATGTTGAAGAATCACTTGGCAGTCCCGTTCAAAACCATGATTACGTTTTTAAGATTGGCAAATGGGCAGATGATCCTAAAGCTGATACTCGTATCGAAGGACGTCAATGTGATTGGGGATTTTTACCTCAAACAAAACAAAGCAAGCTTTCCGACGAAGTTCAACTTATTGAAGCTATAAAAGCTGGGCTTTCCAATTGTACAATACTGGAAACAATGCCAGAAATAGCTGTCAGGCATTACCATGAGTTAGATCGAATGAGACTCGATTTCGTCAGAAATAAGTGCGCTGAAAAGAGACGACTCGATTTGAAGGTGCATTACATATTTGGCGCTACCGGTACAGGAAAAACCCGCGGAGCACTTGATGCGTATGGTGATGCCTGTACCTATCGTGTGACCGACTATCAGCATCCGTTTGACGGATACGATGCGACACGGCACTCTGTTATTATTTTTGATGAATTTAGAAGTTCCTTGAAACTAGAGGATATGTTACAGTACCTTGATATTTATTCCATCGATTTACCTTGTAGATATTCAAATAAATTTGCGGCTTACACTACTGTTTTCATCATATCTAATGAACCATTCGAGAAGCAGTATCCGGAATTTGTTTCATCAACCGATCCTGATAAACTGCGTACATATAAAGCATGGAAACGCCGTATTAATGGTTTTGTAAGGGAATACATGGAAGATGGCACCATCAACGAATGGGCATCCCTTAAGGAGTATCTTGCACAAAAAACTGTAACACCCTCGGTAATTCCGAGCATTAATCAGATATGGGATGAAATTAACAAATCAAATCGATAGGAGGTCTAAGTATGGGAGTAGTTCGAATAAGGAGGAATCCAACTGATTACCGAATAGCAGAAGTATCCAGTTTCTCATTAACCAATGCTCATTGGTCAAACGTTTGTGGTGGGTTGCAGGTTCCTATGCCGGTTACTAATGTCTATTGCTACATTGACTATGATGTAGCGGCTGAATCAGAAATTGCCTGTTCCGGAACCCATTCTTACGGTTACAATAAAGCAAAAGTCTGTCTATGCAAATGCGATAACACCGGAAAAGGCAACGAAAAATATGAGGAAAGCTATTATCGGCTTGTTGTTGAAGCAGACAATAACACACATTCACACCGTATGAACAGGAAGTATACCAAAACAGTATTAGATTTGCTGAACGCACATCCTGAGGGGCTCGCACGAAAAACGGTAATGCACATTCTCGAAGAACTAAGATATGATTCAAGAGCAATTCGAAATGCTATCCGGATAATTAATAAAGCAGGGTTATTAAGAATCGACGGATCGCCCACTGGGAAAAACTCTGTTCTTTCAATAAGAAAACTGTGATTTTATATCAAAAAGAGAGCAGGTCTGCATTGAATATATGCGGCACACTGCTCTCATTTTTTATTCTGATATCCTCAGAGGTAACCATTCTGCTGAACCTGCTATAGTTGGTTTGCCGATGCCCTCAACTCTGGGCATTGATACATTTTTATTCAAACTGCTGTTAATTCTGCTTCCAAGGTTTCCCCGTGTAAACACATATGAACTTGTCCACTGGGTTGCATATCCATCCATGTCGACAAGATAAATTAGTGCGCCTGAATCTGTATCTGTGAAGCCACCTGCGTAAATTGCTGTGGTTACA
>JAILCK010000073.1 GCA_024680435.1 Lachnospiraceae bacterium | reverse complement strand
AAGAGCCACAAAGCAGGCGGATGCAAGGCCTTTAAGCAAAACCGCAAGAGTATAGTTTTTCTTTAGCTCCGTAGCCATAAAGCAAACCTGCAAAGCTATTCCCAATACAATCAACCCAATATCTACTGAAATACTCATCTTCTTCTCCTCTAACTTAAAACATTGCCGAGCCGCCGGTTACAATCCAAACCGCAAGCATTGAAGAAATGAAAGCTCCCACATAGACGTTTCCTGTCTTTCTTTCAAACCAGGTTGAAAGGAAGGTAAAGAAAACGAACTGAGGTATCAAAAGTATAAGCGCTGACATGAAGGGGCCTCCGAAGGTGGTGCCAAAGCACAAATCTGCGCCGGGGCCCATGCCCATGAAGAAGGGAATGTACTCAAGAAGCGTTACCAATAATAATCCTCCCAAAAGCACAAATACGTTTCCAAACCAGCATTTAATGAAGTTACCCACACCAGGAGCCTGCTTCTGGCGCATGTAGCCAAAGAGCTTAAAGCCCACGTTAACAATAAAGAAGAAAGAAAACGGTATAAGGTAAACCAAGAACTGTATAAATCTTTCCATCGAGAAAGTCTTAAAGAATGGCCAAATAAAGCGAAGGTCAAGCTTAAAGAGAATCTGGAAAAGCCATACAAGCAAATACATACATCCAACCGCAATAACTGAAATCACGAAACTCTTAATCAAAAGCGCCCAGTCAAGCCTGTCTGCTTTCTTAAATCTTGAAAGACCCATGTCATAGTAGTCAATATTCTTAATACCCTTCTTTTTGTTTCTCGCTCTTGAAACACAAATCATAATCACAGAAATGATTGCAAGGGTTAAATACCAGGTCATAAAACCGTTACCGATGGTCATCCTGAATACATTTTCAGGAACCGGCAGTAAGCCGTGACCTAACTGTGTCATGAAAGGATAGGTGATTGCGCTAATAAGCACTGCAATCCAAGCATTCTTCCACCATGTCTTTCTTGCCATATAAACAGGCGGGTCGTACTCGTTTCTGTCAAGGAAAATAGGTTCAAAGAACTTGTTGTTTCCAACCAAAAGAACGAATGGACATAACGCCACCATCACTGCAATCATGGCTATCATCACAAGCACTTCTTTAATGATAAATACCTGATCGTAGGAAGAAACCGAAGTGCTTACCCCAAGTGCAGAAACAAGCCAATCCATTGTAGCAGCTACACCGTGTCTGTTGTGAGTGGTAAGACGGTGATTGGTTTCTAAAAGTTCCACTCTTCTTGCGGTTCCGTCGTTAAAGTCACCGTATGTGGTGTTCCACTTAAAAGGAGCTCCGCCGTCTGTCCTACCATTAGCCGTAAAGAACTGCTCTCTTATGCCGCTATCAAGCATCGAGTCGCTTACGGTTTCCTGTCTATAATCTCTAAAATAGTTAAATTCATCGTATCTAGCCTGAAGCATAAGGACGTTGTGAAACTCAACATTTTCTTCGTCAAACATGTTATCTCCAAAGACTTCTCCGCATTGAAGGATAACCGCCTTATGATCCTGGCATACAGCCGCCACACTCCATGCTGCCCAAGTGCCCATGGAATGGCCGGTAAGCGCAATGTTTTCAGGGTCCACAAAAGGAATGGTCTTAAGCCAGTTAAATGCGGCAATTCCTCCCATGGAGCTATCAACCACGCCGTCTTTATCGGCATCAAGACTTACATTCACGCCTTCGTTAACAGAAAATGCCTCTCCTTCAAAGAAAGAAAGGGTTGAAAAGTTCATCATCAAAAGAAACCTGTCCGGACCGCTTAACTTTGTTTTAACAGTGGTTTCTGTGCCGTCAGCGCTAACGCCCTGCACCTTATATGTGGTGAAGCCTCTGTATTTCATGGAGCGCTCATTTGAGCCGTGGCCGAATTCATCGATACAAACCGCCACAATTCCTCGCCTTGCAGCTTCCATTGCGTAGGCTGCGGAGGTTTCTTTGTCATTTTGATATCCGTGAAGGCACAAAAGCGCGGGCCTCGGATTTGACTCATCCGCATCACTTGGAATGTACATTTTGTAGGTGATGTCGTAGGCGTCGCTACCATCCCCCACCCTGAAAGCCGCCGTCACAACGTCAATCTTTCCAAAATCAGTCTGGATAAGATTTGCAAAAACCATTGATAATACGGCGATGATAAGGCAAATGGCAAGTGCCAGGCTTACCCTGTTTTTTCTTTGTCTACTCATGTTAACCCCTTTCTTTTAGCTCATTAAAGAATTCTTCTGAAGCCTTTTTTAATAGTTTTTTGCCGTTTTTAATCGACTCTTCAATCGAAACATTTTTACCGATTTCAATGACGGTAAGGTTTGACTCTCTCTCTAAATCTTTAGGTAAAGTGCTTATTCCGCAAAAAGAAACCAGTTTCTTTGCCCCCGCTCTTCGCTTTATCCCGCTTAAGACTTTCCCCATTAAGCTTTGCTCGTCTAACTTCCCTTCTCCCGTAGCAATAAGCTCACAGTCCTTAAGCGCTTCTTCAAACCCGCATAAATCAAGCATCGCATCGATTCCGCTTGAAATCTTTGCCTTTAAAAATGCCACGCATCCGTATCCGCTTCCACCGGCTGCCCCTGCGCCCTTTACACTTTCAAAATCACAGCCCGTAGCTTCTTTTACAAGCTTTGAAGCGTGGCGTAAATTATCGTCTAAAACCTTTACTTCACTAGGCGATGCCCCCTTTTGAGGAGAAAACACATATGCCGCACCTTTTTCTCCATAAAGCGGGCTCTCCACATCGCTCATTATAAGAAAGCTACTCTCACGTACCCTTTTATCCATGCCCGATATGTCGATCTTTTCGATTCCTCCCATGCTCTCACCGGTCGGCACAAAGCTTTTACCGAATTTATCCAAAAACTTAACTCCAAGGGCCGCGGCCATTCCAAGGCCCATGTCCGTGGAAGCACTTCCTCCAAGGCAAAGAAGGAAATCCCTGCAGCCTTTATTAAGCGCATCTTTAATAAGCTCCCCAAAGCCAAAAGTGTTTGCGCTCATCGGATGAAGGCTTGATTGTTTGGTGATTCCCGTGCTTTCGGCAATTTCGATTACAGCCTTCCCGTTAGCAGTGATGCCATAAAAAGCCGTAATCTTCTTTCCCGAAGGCCCCAAAACCTTAAGGCTTTCCTTCTTGCCCCCAAGGATTCTTAAGATACAATCTATGCTTCCCTCGCCTCCGTCGGCGATTGGGACACTCGTTACATTAAATCCGGCATTTTTTGCGGACAGCGAAATAATGTCAGCCACTTCTTCCGAAGTCATGCTTCCCTTGAAACTGTCCGGAATTACCAGAATCTTCTTCCCCATTCATACCTCCTTGATTGTTTCTTACTTA
>JAILCK010000020.1 GCA_024680435.1 Lachnospiraceae bacterium | reverse complement strand
TTAAAACAGGTCTTTTAAATTTAAAGAAGCCTGATATATTTCCTTTTTTCCCGCTTCCACATTTTTATCATTTGAAAGGGTGCTTATTGCATCTTTTAAAGAGCAGCCTGTTTTAATCATTACATCCACAAGCATGGCTTCCAAAGAAAATGCACTCTCATCCTTTTCTTTTTCTTTTTTCTCTACGTACATGCAAAAGGCATATTCGCCTTTTTCCGCATTGGGATTTGCATTTAAGTCTGCCAATATTTCTGCTGCCGATCCTCTGTATATTCTTTCATGAATCTTTGTTAAGTCGTTACAAAGAGCAATCTTTGCATCGGGGAAGCTTTCAGATAAAAGTGAAAATGTGTCTTTTACTCTTCTTGGAGATTCATAGAAGATATAGGTTTCTGTCTTATTGTTTTCTATATAATCAAATAGCTTAAGCGCATCCTTCTTTTCTCTTGGGAAAAATCCCATGAATAAAAAAGAATCTGATGGAAGGCCTGATACCGAAATCGCAGTAGCCGCCGCACAGCATCCCGGAACGCCCACCACTTCTATTCCTGCGTCTGCGCAGGCTTTCACTAAAATGAAGCCGGGATCGTTTATACAAGGAGTGCCCGCATCCGAAATGACAGCAATGCTTTTTCCTGAAAGAATGTCTTGAACCAATCGGTCCACGGCTTTAAATTCATTAAATTTGTGATTTGCGGTTAAGGGAGTGTGAATGTCAAACTGCTTGCAAAGAATACTTGAATTTCTTGTATCTTCGGCCGCTATAAGGTCCACTTCCTTTAGCACATCAACCGCTCTTTTTGAAAAATCGGATAGATTTCCTATCGGTGTTGCCACCACATACAATTTACCGCTCATTAAAGATTAAGCCCCTTATCTTCGTTGCATCCAAGGACAATGTTTAAGCACTGAATTGCCGCACCGGAAGCTCCTTTTCCAAGGTTATCAAAGCGAGTCATAATTAAGGCTCTCTCATCATTTCCCGTTACAAATATTTCGATTCCGTCCCAACCCGACTTTGCATCGGAAAAAAGAACATTACCTTCTTTTTCTTCTTCCCCAAAAGGCATCACTCTTACAAATTTTTCATCTTTATAATAATCCGCCAAGAAGTCTCTTAACTCTTTGGGTGTTTTCTTTTCATTCAAAAGCTTTGTGTATACAGGAATTTCAACTATCATTCCCGAATAGTAATTTGTGGTTAAAGGAGAAAACAAAGGCTCCTCATTAAGTCCTGTTATAGCCTTCATTTCCTTTAAGTGCTTATGGGCTTGAGTAAGGCCGTAGACTCTGGCACTGTCAAACTTTTCGTCTCTTCCTTCTTCTTCATAGGCTCCGATAAGCTTTTTGCCTCCTCCGCTGTATCCTGAAATTGCGAATATACTTACAGGATAGTCCTTAGGCATTATTCCTTTATTTACCAAGGGATAAGCCGCCATGATAAAGCCTGTTGCATAGCAACCGGGAACTGCGATTCTCTTTGACTTTTTTATTTTTTCTCTGTGCTCTTTAGAAAGCTCGGGGCAACCGTAAGCCCAGCCTTCCATAGTTCTGTGAGCTGTGGAAGTGTCTATTATAACCGTGTTGTCATTTTCCACCATTTCAGCCGCTTCAATTGCTGCTGCATCGGGAAGGCAAAGGAAGGTAATGTCCGATTGATTAATTAACTTTTTTATTTCCTCAGGGTCTTTTCTTAATTGAGGATCTATTTTTAAAAGTTCTATATCATCTCTTCCTTCAAATCGTTCGTTTATTCTAAGTCCTGTAGTTCCTTCACTTCCGTCAATAAATACCTTTTTCTTCATCTTTTTCTCCGACAGTTTTTATTATCCCTTTAAATTAAATGCTTTTATCAATACTATTTTTGAAACTTTTCTTAAATTCACTTCTCTCACTTTATCATATATTTAAAGAAAAAAACAGGGCAGTCCTTTATAAGACTGCCCCTAAAACACTAAGTTAATTGTTTAAATTTTTCTTTTTAAGATAGTATGCGTAGGATAATCCTCCTGCCACAAGTATAATGAGTACCACCCCCACGATCCAAGGCCATACAACTTTGCTTGTAGGTTCAAGATTTGTCAAAGGCACTTCTTCATTTTCAATGTTTGTTTCTTCTTTTACTTCTTCTTTTGTCTCTTCCACTGAATCTGTCTTAGGTACCTCTTCTTCTTTAATTTCCTCTTTTGATGTTTCTTGGGTTACTTCTGTAATTTCTTCTGTAACTTCTTCTGTAACAGGTGCAACAGCTACTCTTGTTGTGGTTCTTCTTTGAGGCTGAGCTGTTACTGTTCCGGTTGCAGGTGCAGTCTCAGTTGCAGTAGTCTCAACTGTTGTTGCCCTTTCATCGTCATCATCGTTTGAAGAAGGTCTTGTGGGTACGGGGAACTTATAGTTGTACCATCCGTCCTTACCATCAACTCCGTTTTTACCGCCTGTAATAGTGTTAAATCCACCCCAGTAGTAGTCGTAAGGAGTCTGTGTCTTATCGTTTGAAATGTTCAAAGCGAAAGGATCCTGACCTAAATATGAAGCTGTTTCTTCACTCATAGCCGTTCCGAAGAAATAGTAGTTAAGATACTCAGCGGAACGTCCTCTTTGTGCGTCATCACTTCCGTGAGGATCTCCCGGCATTAAGTTTCTTAAGTTGTATTTAATCAAATCATCAGCATTATATCCAAGATTTCTGTAAACTGACTTTCCGATTTCTGCTGATAAACAGTCACTTATACAACCATCGTTATAGTCGTTAACAGTGTTTTCAATAATCAAAGCTCTGGGAGCAAGGGTAGCCACCAAATCATTTTGATCGAAAGGAAGGCGTGTGCCGTAGCCATATGCACCATCTTCGTACTCTGTAAAATGTCCCGGATTTAAGAATTGTCTGAAAAGCTCAGTAGTACGAGCTCTGTTATGTCTTACAGAATGTGCCATGATTTCTGTTCCGCCGGCTACCTGATATGAATCCACCATAGGATTTTCATATATAGTACCGCTCCAGTCATATTCCTGACCTCTGTATACATATCTCCAAGGAGAGGTTCCCGTTGCACCTGAAGCTCCCGGTATAACTACATCTATTCTGTCATCAAATACACCTGCCACAAAAGCATATTTACCATTGATTGAGAAACCTGTAACGGCGTATTTATCTACATCTAAATCCTTAACGGCATTTTTGAATGTTTCATTTTCACTTTCTTCGCACATTTGAAGTGCATCGATAACCAAAGAAGCAGCCCAGGCTGATGCCATTTCGTTACTTACTTCTTTTAATGCAGCTTCACCGTTTCTTGAGTAAGGATAAAGCTCATAGAATGTGCCTGAACGTTTTACCCATGCGTAATCATTGGTACGTGTATCTGACACAACTCCCGGAACAGTAATCTGTGCCAGTCCTGCCTTTGAATATGCACCTATTGTGCCATCAAAAGTTAATACAATAGGAAGTCTCTTTCCTTCATGTCCGTTTGCAGCTATCTGCTCTTCTGTAGGCATAGCTACATCAAATTTGATATCTTTACTCTTGTCACCTACTGTAACTGTTGCTGTAATTGATATTTTTTTGTTTTGACCTAATTTTTCTTCAACCTTTGCAATTTTAAGGTTATCATATTCAGGCTTATAGCCATATTCATAAAACTGTGCAAGATCGAGAATCTCTTCTCTTCTTGCTTCCCACTCTGCATTGTTGGTAACCACCTTGGAGCTGTTAAAGAACTGATAAGTGTTGGGAAGTGTGTTTTGCTTGGAAAGATCTGAAGGATCGGGATATCTTGTATCTTTCCACTTTAAGTTCTTAATTGCCTCCTTTAATTCTTTTGTTACCTCTCTTGCTGTTTCCTTACTCTTATAAGAAGCTGAAACAACCATTTTTCCGTGTTCTATTGCCTTATCAAGATTTTTCTGAGATTCTTCGGTATAAACCCCCTTGGGGAATGCTAAGGAATCAATATATCTGAGAGCTTTTTGAATGCCCCAATCACTATATGCAAATTCCTCTCCGTTCCAACCTGTAAGGGTAATTGTTGCCCAGTCTACGGATCTTGCATGCTCATGGTCAAAGTCTTCATAAACCGAGTCTTGACTGTGGCTAAAGAAAATATCTGCACTCTTTTTTAATTCTGTTACAGGTTTTTCAATGAATTCAGGAACTTCAATCACCTGAGTTTCAGCATCATTTGGTTCGCCATTTAATTCTTCATTATTTGAAGAAACATCTACATTTTTCTCACCTATTTCAGTAACACTTGAGGTTGAAACAGGTCCAGCGTTTGAATCATTTGAGGAAGTATCTCCGGCAGTATCTTTAGCACCAAGGTTTTCCCCTTCTTCATTAGATTTTTCCTCAGCAGGCTTATTATTCAATTCATTACTATTGTTTTCATCAATTACAGTGCTGTTCTTAGATCCATCGGACGAATCTTTATCTTTTGTGTTATCATTTCCCGATACATCTTCTGATGTAGTCTGGTTATTTACCACCTCATTTTGGGAATTATCATTTCCTGAGGCATCATTTCCTGAGGCATCATTTCCTGTTACGTCATTTCCCGATACGTCATTTTCTGATACAGAAGGTTTATATTCCGGATTCTTTACCTCCTCGTATCCCACCACAACGTTATTCATATCGTTAATCTTTAAATCCATTCCGATTTCAGTGCCATTTGTCATCTGAGTATCTTCAATGGATATTGCAATTTCCAGCACATATCCGGCGGGTTTTTCTTCTTCATCATAGAAAATCTGACCGGCCTTTTCTTTAATAATATCCATATATTCAGGACTTAATTCATCTCCAAGCGGACTTGAAAGTGACGGGATATTTTTATTCTGATAATAGTAAATATTTCCGGGTATATCAAAAGTAACCACTCCTGTGGTATCAGTCTCTGTAGGTTCCTTATCGTTATAAAGATCTATACCAAGTACAACGCTGTCTGCAGTTTCTTTTGTTATAGTAACCGGATAAGTAAATTTATGGCCCCACCACTCGATCTCCTGCATGACCGTTATCGAAGAACCCGCAACTGCAGGATTACTTACAGCACCCTTCTTTGTGTTTTCATCAATTACAGGGTCTTTATCATATACAGTTATTCCGAGATATAATGTAGGTCCGTCCCAGATTGCCCTTACTTCACCTTTACTTTCAATCCGGTCAAGACCGTAGCCGTCTTTAAGCTTTAGATTTTCAATCAAAGCAGGCTCTGCGGTA
>JAILCK010000007.1 GCA_024680435.1 Lachnospiraceae bacterium | reverse complement strand
CCTCTTTGACGGGGCTCTTGACTTAACCTACGACGACGTATTCAAACGGGCCGATGCCGCGATGTATGAACGCAAGAAAGCCATGAAAGCAACCCGAACAGATTAAGACAACCCCTCCATCATTTGATGGGGGGATTTTTTGATTAGAGGTGGGGTGGCAGATAAATACGTATCCGTCTCGCCCCGCTCTCGCTTCGGTCTCCGCTTCGCTCCGGTCGGGTCAAAGCCAAGGTCCCCCGGACCTTGTTCCCCCTCGCATAGCGGCTGCTAGGCTCGAAAATACCTCGCCAAGTGCCGAGGCTGTGGAAAGGCTCCCCGGATAGTATTTATCTGCCACCCCACCTTTTTATTTGATTTTTTCCCTTCAATATTTGATAATAGTCTTTGTATGAGAAAAGTGATTGAGATATTTAAAAATCATAGAGCGATTTTCTTGTTGCCTGCCGTAACGGTCTTATTCTTTGTGGTATTCTCGGTTTACATAACATTGAACACCGGGGAGAAGGCGGAGCCGGAACTTGTGGTGGTGTCGCCACATCCCACGGCGTTTATGATTCCTCTTATAAAGGAATTTGAGAATGAGACGGGGATAAAGACCGAGGTTATAAGCCTTGGTACGACGGCTTCTTTAAAGAGAATCACAAGCGATGAAAATGTGGATGTTTTGTGGGGCGGATCGATTTTGACGGTTGGCCCTTATGAAGAATATTTTGATGAATATAAGTGTGAAAACAAAAAGTTTTTTAAGGATAGATTTTCTGATACCGATGATACCATTACGTGTTTTACCTTGGTTCCAAGCGTCATTATGATTAATAACGACATTATCGGTGACATTGAAATAAAAGGATATAAAGATCTTTTAAATGAAAAACTTAAAGGCCATATTGCTTTTGCGGACCCTAAAAAGTCTTCTTCATCCTTTGAGCACCTTGTAAATATGCTTTATGCCATGGGAGAAGATGACCCGGAAGCAGGTTTTGAATATGTTGAAAAGTTTATAGAAAACTTAGACGGTACACTTCTTGATTCTTCCTCCGCAGTTTATGAAGGAGTTGCAAACGGAGAGTATATGGTGGGCCTTACTTTCGAGGAGGCAGCCGTAACCATGCTTAAAAGCGATAAGCACATTAGCATCATTTACATGGAAGAGGGGGTAGTGTCTACTCCCGACGGAATATACATTAATAAGGCTTCTAAGCATAAAGAAGCCGCAATGGCTTTTTCAAATTTTATGACGGGTGAAAACGCTCAGCAATTTATTGTGGCTAACCTTGGAAGAAGAAGCGTGCGCATAGACGTGCCCGAATCAGGCCTTGTTATCCCCTATGAAGATATAAACAGTATTGAAGTAGACAAAGATAAGGTTATTTCCTGCAAGGATAAGTGGATAGAAAACTTCAGCCTTCTTTTTAAGGAGGTAAACAATGAATAAAGAAACAGTTTCTTTCCGCGAAAGTATAAGAAGAACCTTCATAAGATATTCATTGGTGCCGGTTGTTGCGGCGGCTGTTGTGGTGCTTGTTATTATAGGATTTTCATGGACTTATTCCATGGCTTACTTAAATCAAAAGGACAATAAGCAAACGGCGGAGGAGCTTACAAGGATAGTAAACATTTATTATCAGATGGTTGATGATGTTGAAGAATCCTATGTTAACAACGGTTTCAACGTATCTAAAGACGAGACCTTTAAGCATATATACGCAAGGTGTTCGGAATTTGGAGAAATCGGGAATCTAATTTTTCTATCGCCCGATAGAGAAGTATTGTTTTCAAGCAAAAACACCGTGCCCTTTTTCTTAACTGCAAAACAGTATTCAGACTGGGGAATATGGTATGCAATTAAAGAAAACAAGGGAAGCACCCAAACTGTATTAACAGAAAAAAGCTTATGCATAGGAAGAGGCGTATATGATGGAGACAATCTTAAATGCGCCATAGTGTATATAGTACCGGGAGACGTTATTTCTTCCATGGCAGGGGTTAAAGAAAGGTTTTTGGCCATCACCGATAAAAACGGATGGATATATGCAAGCAACACTAAAAAGCTTGAAGATTCCTACGGAAAAATCCTTGATGTATACAACAAAGAATCAGGATATATAAAGCAAAACAACGGGCTTTTCTATTTATGTAAAAGCGTTACAAATAAAGGCCTTACCATTTATACCGTTGATGATATGAGCCATAACATAAGAATTATTATGCTTTTAATCGGCGTTATCGTCTTTGTGTTTATGGGTATCGTGCTTATTACTTACAGAAGCACGGATAAAAACTCTGAAAAGTACACTCAGGATATAAAGAAAATAGAGACGGCTTTCGAAGCCGTTTCAAACGGGGATTTTAACGTTTCTTTAAACACAGATTCGTCAAAAGAATTTAAGATAATCGGTAGCGACTTTAACGAAATGCTTAATGGTCTAAAAGACCAGATTGAGAAAAACAAAGAGCTTGCCACAAATGCCGCCTTTTCACAATTAAAGCAGTTAGAGAGCCAGTTAAATCCGCACTTTTTGTTTAACACTTTGGATAATATAAGGTTCATGGCAAAGATTGATGCGGCTAAGGCCGATAAGATGATAGTTTCTTTGTCAGGAATATTACGCTATACAATAAAGGACATGCGTCAGGAAGTGCCTCTTTTTGAAGATTTGGATGCACTTCAGTATTACCTTAATATCCTTCAGATTCGCTTTAACAAGCGCTTTAAATACGAAATTAACGTGGGAGACGACATTAAGGACTGCCTTATTCCAAAGCTTCTTTTACAGCCAATTTTAGAAAATGCCATAAAGTATGGCTTTGAAGGAAGAGAAAAGCTATCCGTTAAAATAAGAGGATATCAGATGGCCGATAAGCTTGTGTTTGTGTGCGAAGATGACGGAGCGGGAATTGATGAAGAGAGGCTTTCTGAAATCAGAAGGAGCCTTGAAAAAGAAGAGAATGAGTCTAATCATTACGGCTTATTTAATATACACAGAAGAATAAAGCTAATGTATAAAGGGGATTTTGGCCTTAGCATTGATTCAAAAATTAACGAAGGATGCACCGTAAGAATAGTGCTTCCCAAAAAACTTACTTAAGGGGAAAGTATGTACAGAGTATTGATTGTTGAGGATGAAGACATTATAAGAAAGGGCATTGCCTACACAATGGACTGGACTTCCATGGACTGCACCATTGTGGGGGAAGCTGCAAACGGAAAAGAGGGGCTTTCAGAGATTTTGAATTTAAAGCCCGACATTGTCCTTGCGGATATCATGATGCCTGTTATGAACGGGATTGATATGGTAAAAGAAGCCTTAAAGGAGGTTTCTTTTAAGACAATAATACTTACAAGCTACGCCGATTTTGACTATGCAAAAAAGGCCATAGATTTAAGCGTTTCCGCATATTTAATGAAGCCTGTTGATGAAGATGAGTTAAGAGCAAGCGTAAAAAAGATAATCGAAGAAATAAAGATTGAGCATGGGTATGAGCAGTTTATAGAAAAGAAAAAAGAAATGGAAAACCCTGAAAATGTGTTTATTAAGGGTGATAAAGACAATGAGTATGTTCAATATGTTATTAATGAAACCAAAGAAAACTTTGCGGATAAAATAAGCATTGAAGGCTTTTCTTCAAAGCTTGGAGTGTCCGCAAGCTACCTATCAAGAAAGTTTAAAGAAGCAACCGGCACAAGCTATCTTGACTTTTTAAATAAATACAGAGTATCTCAGGCGGTAAAGCTTTTGCAGACCGGAAAGTACAAAGTTTACGAAGTCTCCGATATGACGGGATTTACGGATTATAAGCACTTTAACTCAGTATTTAAGCGCTATACCGATTCTTCGCCCTCGGATTTTTTGAACTAACCCTGTTCAGAAATCACGATAAAAAAATAGAAAAATGGGTATAGTTACTTTTCTTAATATTTTATCCTTAACCTATCAAATGTTTTTCATTTGGAAAGGAGAAGGATTTATGAAAAAGCAATTAGCAATTGTTTTGGCAGGAATCATGACACTCGGAATGGTTGGATGCGGCTCAGAAACAGCTCCCGCTCCCGCTAGCACACCCGAAACCAAAACAGAAACAGAAGTAACAAGCACAGAGGCATCTGTTGAAGAGACAGCAGCTGACCCCATGGACGAACTCATCGAAGCAGCTAAGGCAGAAGGTGAACTCGTTGTATACGGTTCATGCGAAGAAGATTATCTTGCAGCAGCATGTGACCACTTTAAGGAACTTTACGGAATCAACGTTCAATATCAGCGTCTTTCCACAGGTGAAGTTCAGAGTAAGATTGAAGAAGAAAACGGTAACCCTTCAGGCGACGTTTGGTTCGGCGGTACAACAGACCCCTACAACGTAGCAGCAAAAGAAGGTTTATTGTTACCTTATGAAGCACAGAACGCAAGCCATCTTTTAAGCGATATGTATCGCGATGCAGACGGCAACTGGTACGGCATTTACAAGGGAATCTTAGGATTCATGGTAAACAAAGACGAACTTTCCCGTATGGGAATCGACGAGCCCAAGGATTGGGTTGACCTTGTTGATGAAAAGTACAAAGGTCTTGTATGGCTTTCAAACTACAACACAGCAGGTACAGCAAAGCTCGTTGTTAACACAATGATCCAGAAGTACGGTCACGATGAAGGTATCAAATACCTTTGCGAACTTGATAAGAACGTAGAAGTTTACACAAAGTCAGGTTCAGGCCCTTCTAAGAACGTTGGTACAGGTGAATGTGTTGTTGGTATCGGTTTCTTACACGATGGTATTACACAGATCGTTGATAACGGATACAGTAACGTAGGTCTTATCATTCCTTCATCAGGAACATCATTCGAAATCGGTGCAACAGCAATCTTTAAGGGATGTAAGCATGAAAACGCTGCAAAGCTTTGGATTGAATACGCATTAAGCCCTGATTGTGTTGAACTTGCAGCCAATAACGGTTCATACCAGTTCTTGGTTATTGACAATGCTAAGCAGCCCGAAATCGCAGCTCAGTTTGGTCTTGACCCTGAAAACGTTATGAAGTACGACTTCGAAGATGCAAAAGAAAACACTACAAAATACGTAGAAGAAGTTATGACCGCATTAGGTTCTGCTGCAGACGATCGTTTCAAGACAGAATAATTATTTAATGATTACGGAGCGGATGCGAGAGAGTATCCGCTCTGTTTTTCTTAAAATACAAGGAGGACATTAAAAATGGCAAAGAGTCAAAGTGCCAGCCTTGACAGAAAAAAGCTTATGGGCGATCCGATAATGGTCACCACCATTGTGCTTTTGATTGTTTTTTTGACAGTTTTTATCCTTTATCCGCTTGCCATCTTGTTGGTGGATTCTTTTATCAATGAATCCGGTGTTACACTCAGTACCTTTAAGCGAGTAATGGATCTTGTAAATTTCAGAAGAGCCATCACCAACACACTTAAGGTAGGGTTTGTGGTAGGTATAGCCTCCGCCCTTATCGGTTTATTATTCGCTTATGTTGAGGTTTATGTAAAACTTAGAACCAAATTCATGGAGGGGCTTTTTAAGGTAGTTTCAATGCTTCCCGTAGTATCGCCTCCCTTCGTTTTATCTCTTTCAATGATCATGCTTTTTGGTAAAGCAGGTATCATCACGAGATTTCTTTTGAAAATTTATGATAACAGCGTATATGGATTCTGGGGAATCACAATCGTTCAGACACTTACCTTTTTCCCCGTTTGCTATATGATGCTCAAAGGTCTTTTAAAGAATATAGATCCATCCCTTGAAGAAGCTGCAAGAGATATGGGTGCTTCAAGATCTAAAGTATTTATGACGGTCACCCTTCCCTTGATTCTTCCGGGCCTTGGAAATGCATTTTTGGTAACTTTCATTGAGTCAATTGCAGACTTTGCAAACCCCATGATTATCGGTGGTTCCTACGACACACTTGCAACCACAATCTACTTACAGATTACGGGTGCATACGATAAACAGGGCGCAGCCGCAATGGCGGTTATACTTTTGGCAATCACCTTACTTATGTTTGTGGTTCAAAAGTATTACCTTGAAAGAAAGAGTACGGCAACACTTTCCGGTAAAGCATCAAGAGAAAGAATGCTTATTACGGATAAGAGCGTAACAATTCCTCTTTCAATCATTTGCTCAGCCCTTGCTTTGTTTGTAATCATCATGTACATATGCGTTCCCTTCGGTGCAATGTTTAAAACCTGGGGATATGATTTCCACTTAACCTTTAAATGGTTTAAGCAGGTATTTGTAAGATACAAAGGCTTTAAGGCATTTAAAGACAGCTTCATTTTATCCTTGATATCAGCGCCTATTACGGCACTTTTATCCATGATAATTTCTTACCTGGTAGTTAAAAGAAAGTTTAAAGGAAAAGGCTTTATCGAAGCTGTTTCAATGCTTGCCATGGCAGTTCCCGGAACCGTTTTAGGTATAGGATACATAAGAGGATTTTCAGGTGGGTTATTTGGAAGCGGATTCCTTCAGGGCTTATACGGAACGGGAGCAATTCTTGTTATCGTGTTTGTGGTTCGAAGCCTTCCTACAGGTACAAGAAGCGGCATCTCTGCTTTAAGGCAGATTGATAAAAGTATTGAAGAATCCGCATATGATATGGGGGCAGATAGTTTTAAAGTATTTATGACGGTTACGCTTCCGCTTATAAAAGACAGTTTCTTAAGCGGCTTTGTTACATCCTTTGTACGAAGCATAACGGCAATCAGTGCAATCATTTTATTGGTTACGCCTTCATACCTTCTTATTACGGTGCAAATCAACGAATTTGCCGAAAAGGGTTCTTATGGTATTGCATGTGCGTTTGCCTCAATATTGATACTTATTACTTACGGTTCGGTACTTTTAATGAACTTTATCATCAAGCACTTTGGTACCAGCCGTCGCATCAAAACAGAGGATTAAAGGAGACACATAAATGGCAAAAGAAAAAAAGGGCGTACGCCTCGATCACATATCAAAAATTTATAAAGATCCAAAGACAGGCAAAGACTTTTACGCAGTTAAAGATGCCAATTTGGAAATTGAGCCCGGAAGCTTTGTAACACTTTTAGGACCTTCCGGATGCGGTAAGACCACCACACTTAGAATGATTGCGGGATTTGAAAGCCCGGATGAAGGTGAAATTTACTTGGGAAATGAGCCTATTAATGCTTTAACTCCCAACAAAAGAGATACAGCCATGGTTTTCCAAAGCTATGCGCTTTTACCTCACTACAACATCTTTGATAACGTAGCTTACGGTCTAAAGCTTAGAAAGATGGATAAAAACGTAATAAAGAAAAAGGTTACGGATATTTTGTCACTTGTTGGCTTAGAGGGCATGGAAAACCGTATGACCAACCAGTTATCGGGAGGTCAGCAGCAAAGAGTAGCTTTAGCAAGAGCTTTGGTTATTGAGCCCGGTGTTCTTTTATTTGATGAACCCCTTTCTAACCTTGATGCAAAATTAAGAGTTTCCATGAGAACAGAAATCAGAAGAATCCAGCAGGAAGCAGGAATTACCGCTATCTACGTTACTCACGATCAATCAGAAGCCATGGCAATATCTGATAAGGTAATTATCATGAATAAGGGTAACGTGGAGCAGATTTCCACTCCTCAGGAAGCTTATTATTATCCCAACAATAAGTTTGTGGCAGACTTTATCGGCGAAGCCAATTTCTTAAAGGGAAAAGTAAAGGCTCAGGACGTGGTTGAAATTAACGGTGCAGATGTAAAATGCGCCACAGGCTCAATGCAGGCAGGCGCTGAATGTAACGTTGTGCTTCGTCCGGAAGGCGCTTCACTTTCCGATAAGGGAAGCATTAAGGGCAAGGTAATGTATTCTTGCTTTATGGGTGCTTACCAGGATTACCATGTATTGATTGGGGATACTTTAGTTAAGATTCAGGAGTATAACCCCAAGAATTCCAAGATATATAAGGTTGGCGACGAAGCATACCTTAACTTCGAAGACAACACTTTATATGCTTTGTAAAAGGGTTAATTTTACGGCAAAAGAGCAGGTTATTCCTGCTCTTTTTGTCGTTTTATATCGTTTTTGCAAGATATTTATATAAAAAGAAGAGCATTTTTTATTTAATCGCGTATTTTTAGATGGTAAACTTTCTGTAGATACAAAAGTATTCGGAGGGTTAGCTATGAGACATTTTAAAAATTTTGAAACTGTTGTTTATATTCCCGCGCAGGTGGCGGCTTCTTTCACAAAGGCCAAGCTTTCAAGGGAATATTCTTTTTTGGAAAAGTATGTGGGCCTTGATAAGGTTTATCTTGAAACCCACAGGGGAGAGTGCGACGTAGATAAAGAAAAGCTTTTAATGATAAAGGGCTTTTTAGAGAGTAAGGGTGTAAAAGTATCGGGAGGTATCACCACCACAATCCCTGATTTTAAAGGGGCTGAACCGGGAAAATCCAGACTTTTTGAAACCTTTTGCTATACAGACCCTGCCATGAGAAACAGGTTAAAAGAAATCGTTGAGTTTACGGCAGGTATCTTTGATGAGCTTATTTTAGATGATTTTTATTTTACAAATTGTACCTGCGAAAGGTGCGTAAAAGAAAAGGGAAACGATGACTGGGTTACATTCAGAAAAAAGCTTATGCTTGATGTTTCAAAAAACATTATTGTAGACCCTGCAAAGAAGGTTAATCCAAAGATTAATGTGATAATTAAATATCCTAACTGGAGAGAGTCTTATCACGCAGCAGGCTATGTTCCCAATGAGCAAAGTAAAATATTTGATGCCACATATACAGGCACAGAAACCAGAAGCCCCATGTATACAGACCAGCATTTGCCTGAATATTTAAGCTACAGCATTGTTAGATACATGGAAAATGCCTGGCCTAACAGAAACGGCGGAGGCTGGCTTGATACCTATCAGTGCTGGTCTGCAGACAGATATTTGGAGCAGGCTTATTTAACCGCTTTTTCTAAGGCTAAAGAAATTATGCTCTTTCAGTGGAGCGATTTAATTGATAATTACTTTGTGTGTCCTATGGGTCTTCAATTAAATAAAATAGATAAGATGCTTAAAGGCACAGGTGCTCCAAAGGGTGTACACACATACATACCATTTGAGTCGGGAAATCAAAATCATGTTGAAATGCGCCTTGGAATGCTTGGGCTTAACATTGAAAGTTCACCTTTCTTTAATGAAAAAGCAAAAAGTGTTCTTTTAACATCGGATGCCGCAAAGGATAAGGATATTGTTAAAAAGCTTAAAGAGTATGTAAGGCGCGGAGGAAAGGCCGTTATCACAACAGGTTTCTTTTTACTTAAAGGGGATGAATTAAGAAAAGAAGGTCTTACTCAGGCCACTCTTGAGGCAGGAGATTTTACTGTTACAAGATATCAGGTTACGGGAGACGAAGGCGGATATTATGAGCACCAAAAGCCCATATTATTCCCGATTTTAAGCCACTTTAACAACGATAGCTGGTCCCTTTTAAACGGCGGAGATAAAGATGTGCATCATTCACTTTTCTTGCGTTCAAGCTTTGAAAAGGGAAATCTATACATATTCGCGGTTCCCAAGAACCCTTCTGACCTTTACGAAATGCCTGCAGAAGCAATCGATGTTGTTAAGCGTGCCTTATTTGATGAAACATACGTTACCGGAAAGCATTTTTCTTTCTTTGAATACGAAGACGGAAGCTTTATCATGTATCGCTACGTAAAGAAAGACTTGCATACAGACTATGTGACGGTTCATACTGATAAAAAGGTAAAAGCCCTTAAAAACCTCACAACAGGCAAAAAAATCGAGGTTACAAAAGAAGTAGTTTCAGAAGATTTTAAGTCGCACGAATTCTACTCAGCCAAGGTTTTGATTACTCCCGGAGTCTTTGAAAAATTCGCATGGGAATAAGCAATGTGCCCCGGGGGAAAGCGGGCTATTTTAAAGGGAGAATTATGAAAACAAGAGAAGAAGCACTTAAGTTTGGTTTGACATTTGAAGATGTGTATCAAGATGCGCCGTTTCATGATCTTAACTGGCAACTTATAAGGTACAAAGGCAACAATAAGGCCTTTCTTTGGACCTATGAAATGGATGGAAAAATCCACATAAATGTTAAAGTTGACCCAATCAAGGCCTTCTTTTGGAGGGATAAATACAAGTCGGTTCTTCCCGGATATCATCAAAATAAAGAACACTGGAACACAGTTATCCTGGATGGAAGCATACCCGATGATGATATCAAAATGATGATTGAAGAAAGCTATGTTTTAATATCCGATAGCCCAAGCAAGCGAATCTATGATGCGGTAAGGCGCATTCCAAAGGGAAAAGTTGCCACGTACGCTCAGATTGCAAAAGAAGCCGGAAACGAAAAAATGTCCAGAGCTGTCGGAAATGCTCTTCATAAAAATCCCGATCCTTCCACAATTCCTTGCCATAGAGTGGTAAACTCTAAAGGAGAACTAGCCGAGGCCTTTGTGTTTGGTGGCGTTAATATCCAAAAGGAAAGGCTTGAAAGCGAAGGTGTTAAAGTCATCGGAAATAAAGTGGACTTATCAAAGTATCAATGGGAGGGGTAGATATGAAGAAAGTATACCTTATTGCGGGTTTACTTAGTACGTGTTTAGTTTGTTTCTTGTTATGCGGATGCGCGAAGAAAAAGGAAAACTTAAAGGAATTTGTAACGCTTATTGATGAACTGGAAACTATTGAATATATAACGGAGGCTCAGGGAGATTATATGTTTGCGCTTACTGATGCTGAAGATATTAGTGAAATTAAGAACCTTATCAGCAATGGGGATATTGAACCGGTATCCCTTAAAAGCGATGAAACATTTATATTTCCCACGGGTGGAGGTTCAATAGATTTTCATGGAAGTAATGGAGCATCGCTTACGTGCTTTGTTAAAGACTATAATCATTTTAAGTATGATTTGGTATGTGAATTTTATACAAAGCAGACAGGTTCGCAAATATATTGCTTTAATCTTAATGATGATACATTCCAAAAGGTACGCGGTATCGTTTATAAAGGAGAATATGTTCATA
>JAILCK010000004.1 GCA_024680435.1 Lachnospiraceae bacterium | reverse complement strand
ATGCTTTTTAGAAGTTCCGGGATCTGATACGGAATACTACGGGTATGAACTTTCGTCCTCTTTTGTATATCAAGATATAAAAGCTATAATGCATAATGGAGAAAAGATAAACCTAGGCGAAAGATAGTTTAAAAGAACAGGATTCATATCTTTTTGCAGAATAAAGGCCTCCTTAAAATTTCTTTATCTTAGGAGGCCTCGCTATTAATGTTCTATTCCGTTTTCGTAGATTCGCCATCAATGGTTTCGTGATTTACAACGCTTTTGGCCATGCTTATTTTATCGATGATGTCTGTGATTTCTTGAACGGAGTCAAAACCGAGAATGGAAGCAATTCCGCCGATAACATTGGCTTTGTCGGTGGCGTCCATATCGCCTTCCTTAATGGTTTCGATAACTTCTTTGCCGTTCATGGCGGCATCGAGAATATCAGAAACATAAGGAAAGCCAAGAGCATCGGCAACACTGCCTATAACTTCGGCAGCATTTTCACCGTTAATTTCAGGTTTGAACAAAGGAAGTACAAGCTTTATAAGCTTTGCTTCCTTTTTTGCTGTTTCGGGAACAAAGCCGGTGATTTTCTTTTCTTCCTTGATTGCGTTTAACTCTGCCTCGATGTCTTTGTAGATTGAGTCGTCGACGATGAGAGCGAAGCTGTCTTTTTCCGAAGATAATTTCTTGAATTCTTCGAATTCCTCCAAGGTATTTAAATCAAGTACAATAAGGTCGGCCTTTTCGTCATTAAGCTTTTCTTCAAGCTCATCATATTTGTCAAAACCGATAGCTTTCTCCTCAATGAATTTCTTCTTGTTGAAGCAGTCTACAAGATCGCGGTTTCCGGTTGTGTCTCTTAAGCAGGTGACGACGGATTTTGGCTCAAATTCAATCTCGGGGCGCTCGAAATCGGAATCGCCCTTATCTCCCTTTTTCTTCTTTTTGTTATTGCTGTTATTACTGATTTTCTTTTTGCTTTTAATTATTGATTTAATAAGGCTTTTGCAAATGTGGTAAAAAACATCAACCCCTACGATTGCACCGAAAACTTCGACTATTTTCTTTTCCTTGTCGTTCATGCTTTCCCATATTCTGGAAGCTCTTTCTTTAAGACTGATTCCGGGTTCAAAGGGATCGGGCGCCCCTTCTTTCTTTTCTAAGAACGGTAAAGAGAATGTCCCGGGTTCTTTCTTGGGAGCAGGAGTGGTAACTGCAGTATTAGCGTTATTGCTATCAATATTATTGTCTATGTTTACAATATTTGAATTGTCGTTGCTTTCGTTAATGCTTGTAGAATCATTGCTTGAATTCTGGTCGATACTTTGCCCGGAATCATTGCCGGAATTCTGGTTGTTGCTTTGCCCGGAATCATTGCTCCCGGATGATGATTGATTCTGGCTCTGGGACTGTCCGCTATCTGCAGAGTCAGGATTTGTGGGACCGTGTGCAACATTTTCGGCGTTTTCGGTATTGGAGCTGGTGTTTACATCGTCAGAGCCTTCGGGAACTGTGTCATACTCATAATCATCATCTGTGCTTGAGCTCGATGCAGGGGGATCATAGGGCTCATCATCAGGATTGGCGGGGCCTCTTGGAGCAGAACTGTTGTCAGTAGAAGTAGATTCTGAACTGCCTGAGCTCTGTGTAGTTGTGCCATCCCAGGGAACAACCTGGCCATCAACAATCATCGCGTAGGATTTTATGCATGGAGAAATCATTAATAGAAATGCTACAAACAGCAATATATGAAATGATCTTAAGATAAATTTCTTGTTCATATTAACCTCCCGAAAACACAAAATAATTATAACACATATTATTGATATTATGTCACCTTTCATTCCACAATATATTGTAAAAATACTTGATTATTTTAGCAGATATAGTTAGAATAAATATGAATATGGGTAATTATGAGGTTTATTGGATAAATGACTGAATCAGGGTTTTATGTTAACGGGAAAAGGTTCGCCTCAAAGTCTGATTATGAGGCGGCTTTGGACGACAAGAAACTGATTGACGATATACGTTCTAAGTACAATTTGAATAATGCAGAATCTGTCCTTGAACTATACAGGGATATGAGTGCAAGTAAATTCAAGTTTAAATCATCACTTGGTACGGATTTCGACGATGAAATATATGAATTAACCAGACAGATTAAAGCAGGCACATTTGAACCTGAAATAGAAGAGGAAGAAGTGCCGGCAAAGAGGAAACGCGTTTTTTCTGAAAAGAAAGAAAAGCCTGCAAAGAAAGCAGCGGTTAACAAGGGAGTTTCCAAGGCTTCAAAGTCAAAGCCGAAGAAGGAGTCGGATGATTTGGATTACATGTCTCCTTCAATGAGAGAACAGGTAATCAAAGAGATTAAAAAGTCTGAGCGAAAGAGGAGAATTCTTCTTTTTGCCCTGGCAGGATTATGCGTGGCAAGCCTTGGCTATTTCTGCGTTTATTATTTCTATATTGAAAGAACGGAAAGAACCTACGATCAGTGGGCGGAAATACGTGAAGCAGATAATGCAAGGGTGACTCCGGAGCAGAGAATTGAGCAGAAAAAGATTAATTATTCAGACCCTACAGTTGTTCCGGATATCTTAGAAAAATATAAAACTTTATATAATAAGAATAAAAGTCTAATCGGATGGATAAAAATAGCCGATACAAATATAGATTACCCTGTAATGCAAACTTCAAATAATGAATATTATTTG
>JAILCK010000353.1 GCA_024680435.1 Lachnospiraceae bacterium | reverse complement strand
TAAATAACCGCGCAGGCCTTGATAAATACTTTAACGAAGAGCTCTCCCGCTTAAGAACAACCTACATAGACTATTATTTAATGCATCACTTAACTGATATTGCCATGTGGGAAAAGCTTAAAAGCGTGGGCATAATTGATTGGATAAAAGAGAAAAAAGAAGCGGGAATCATTAGAAACATCGGATTTTCTTATCACGGAAATACCGATAACTTTTTAAAGATTTTAAACGACTACGACTGGGATTTTTGCCAAATTCAGTATAACTATTTGGACGAACTTACTCAGGCAGGCGTTGCGGGCCTTAAGGCGGCATATGAGAAGCACATCCCTGTTATAATTATGGAGCCCTTACGCGGCGGAAAGCTTGTAAACATGCTTCCCGAAAAAGCTCACTTAGCAATGAAGGAAAGTAACCGCGATTGGTCTGCCGCAGAATGGGCCTTTAGATGGCTATACAATCAGCCGGAAGTAACTGTTGTGTTATCGGGCATGAATTCAATTGAAATGGTTAAAGAGAATTGCAGGATTGCATCAGACACTCCCGCAGGCTCTTTAACAGATGCAGACTTTTCAGTTTATGAAAAGGTAATTTCAGCAATCAAAGCCACTGAAAAAGTAGGTTGCACCGGATGTCGCTATTGTATGCCATGTCCTAAGGGCGTTGATATTCCCGGAATCTTTAGAGCCTACAACACAATGTACAGCGAATCCAAAAAGGAGGGTCGTTTCCAGTTTGCCCAGGCCGTTGGCCTTACAAAAGAGCCTTCTTTTGCCACTCAATGCATAGGATGTGGCAAATGCGAAATGCACTGTCCTCAGGAAATAAATATTCGTGAAAAATTAAAAGAAGCCGACAAGGCCCTTAGGCCTCTACCTTATAAGGTTGGAATAAATATTGTAAGAAAATTCATGTTTAGGAAGAGTAAAGCATAAAAAACCCGCTTTACCATTTTGATATGTACCCCTTTTACCGGACAAATCCTGTGAAAGGGGTCTTTTATTCACAGTGTTCTTCTGCGTTTTGGGGGTTCTTTATTCACAGTGTTCTCCTGCGTTTTTCGGCATTTTTTGACTAAGATGACCCCTGTCATCTTCTTTAGTCATAAAATACGACCTTTCAGCTATCTCAAATTATCTCTTTTTTGACTAAACTTTATGAATGCCTCACTCTTAGTCAAAATAGTCATTAGTTTGACGGCTTTCAAAGAAGTTTTTTATGACTAAAAACATTGTCCATTCTTCTTTTAGTCAAAAACTTCATTTTCACCCTGCCAATTATAGCCAATTATTATGACTAAACAGACACGCAATCATTTCTTTAGTCAAAAAGCTGCATTTCTTTAGTCAAAAAAAGCCGGCTGAATACATTTCAGCCGGCTTTATATTTAATCATCATCGTCATCGCCAAAAAGAATATCATTCTTTACCATTTCATCAACGGAATAACCTTTGCTTTTGCCTGAGCCTGTTTTTGTCGGGAAGCTTCCACCAAATAATATAAAAAGACGTCTGGCTAAAGCTAATGCAGCACCGACAATATACAGCACATAGATGGGGATACCGATGCCTTTTAAAATATCGCCAAATAGTAAATGTAGTAATCCACCATATATTAATGATTCAACGATAAATACAAGCATTTTTATCTCCCGAAGCTACGCTTCTACAATTAAGTATCTGCCATCTCCCACATCAAAGACTTCGTCGGCGCTATCTATATCGTCTTTTGAATAGTCAACGCCCTCTTCTTCAAAGTATTCGATGAGTTCTTTTTTGCCCTTAACCACAACCGCAAAGCAATCTTCCAAAAACTCTCTTGCCTCAGCTTCATTCTCTGCTACCTTCTCGGGAAATAGCTTAAGCTGATTGTTTAAAAAGCATTCGATTACCTTTTTATCAAACATTTACGCCTCCAAAAGTTTCTTTACTTCGTGATAAAGCCTTGCAACAGGAAGGCCTACAACGTTTGAATATTCGCCGTCGATTTTCTTAATGTGCTTTGCAAAGAAGCCTTGAATTGCATAAGCACCTGCCTTGTCCATAGGCTCGCCTGTGGCAATGTAGTCTCTAATCTCATTGTCCGTCAAAGGATAAACGGTTACATGAGTGATTTCGTGAAAAGAAACCCTCTTGACAGATCCGTTATATACATAAGTTAAAGTAACTCCCGTAATAACATCGTGAACGTTACCGCTAAGCTCTTTTAAGATTCTAAATGCATCATCTTTATCCTTAGGCTTTCCGATTCTTTCATTCCCTAAAAACACCAAAGTGTCTGCGGAAATAATAAGGTTTTCCTGATCGATAAATCCGCCTTCTGCCTTTAACTTTTCATAAACGGCTTCGCCCTTTTTTCTTGATAACTCTTCCACTACTTCTGTAGGAACAGTCTTTGTGGGAGTCTCATCCGCATCAGATGTAACAATCTTAAAATCATATCCTAAGTTTGCAAGAAGCTCTTTCCTTCTGGGTGAGCCCGAAGCTAAAATTATCATACTTTTCCCTCTTTATTTTCTACCTGTAAAGGTTTCTTTTTCCTCAAGGCAAAAGCCTTCCTGGAATGAATAAGTGTTTTTGGTTTTATTAAGCTTAGAATAAGTACCGTCCGAATTTAATTCCCAAGCCTTTGTATTGTCTTTAAGCATAAGCTTAAAGACATGATTTAACTTTTCTCTTAGTCGCTCTCTTTCAACGGGAAACAGGATTTCTATGCGCTTGTCCATGTTTCTGGGCATCCAGTCTGCACTGGAACAATAATACTCTTTTTCTCCCGCATTGTAAAAGCAAAACATGCGACTGTGCTCTAGGAAGTTACCTACAATGCTTCTGACCGTAATGTTTTCGCTAAGGCCCTTTACCCCCGGCACCAAAGAACATATTCCTCTTACAATTAAATCTACTTTTACTCCCGCCATTGAAGCTTCGTACAAAGCATCGATTATCTCCTTATCGCATAAGGAATTTACCTTTGCGATTATATGAGAAGGAAGATTATTCTTTGCATTATCCGTTTCTCTGTTAATTAATTCTATTATTCTTTCCCTTAACATCATAGGGGCCAAAGAAAGCTTTTTAAATTCACTTTCTTCGGAAAAACCCGAAAGCATGTTAAAGACATTTACGGCGTCGCTACCAAAATCTTCTTTGGCAGTAAAGAAACTTATGTCTGTATAAGTCTTTGCTGTTTTATCGTTGTAGTTACCGGTTCCTAAGTGGACGTAGCGCTTAAAACCGTCCTTCTCTTTTCGAATAACGAGTGATATTTTACAATGAGTCTTTATATTTGCAAATCCGTATATCACGTTACAGCCTGCTTTTTCTAGGGTTTTGGCCCATTGGATGTTGTTTTCTTCATCAAAGCGGGCTTTAAGCTCCACCATTACCGTAACTTGCTTTCCGTTTTTGGCAGCCTCCGCCAAAGCTTTCACTATTGGGGAATTTCCGCTTACTCTATAAAGGGTTTGCTTTATGGCAAGAACATTTTTATCCCTAGCGGCAGTCTTTATAAAATCAACCACAGGCTTAAAGCTTTCAAAAGGATGAATGAGCATAAGATCGTGCTCTTTTATCTGCTCAAATAAATCTCTTTCATCAAATTCCCAGGGCATAACGGGAATGTATTCGGGAGTTCTTAAATTATCAAAGCCCTTCATATTATAGATTTCATTTAAGAATGTTAAATCTATGGGGCCCGGAGCCTTAAATACCTGCCTTTTTGAAATCTTTAACTCCTTAGATAAAAAGGAAATCATTTCTAATGAGTTCTTCCCCTCCACTTCAAGCCTTACAGGCTCGGTGTTATCCCTTTTCTTAACTTCCTTCTGTAAGGCGTTAAGCAAGTTTTCTTCAGGATACTCATCTATCAAAATATCAGCATTTCTAAGGACTCTGAAGGAATATACATTATCTGCATAAAAGGAAGAAAACAGATTGTTAAATTTTGATTTAATAATCTCTTCTACTAATATACAGGTTATATTCTTACCGTTATTTATTCTTACCACTCTCTCGATGCCCTTTGGCACCTGCACAATGGCAAATTCTTCTTTTAAGTCAGGCTTATTCTTTCTTCTTACAAATCCGCATACGTTAATGTAATTGTTTCTGATTATTGGAAAGGGCCTTTGAGAATTTATCACTAAAGGTGTAAGAATCGGATAAATGTTTTCTTCGTAATAAGAATCTATGTAGGCCTTTTCTTTTTCGGATAGGTTTACATAACTATCGACCAGTTTTATTCCCGAAGCCTTCAAGCCTTTCTTTACCACTTCTTTAAAGATACGGTATTGCTCTTTGTTTAAAGCCTTTGCGCTTTTTAAAACTGCATCAATCTGCTCTCTTACGCTCATGCCGGCAATGTCTTTTTCTTTAAAGTTTGCATTAAGCAAGGTCTTTAAAGAAGCCACTCTTATCATAAAAAACTCATCCAAGTTTGAGCCTGAAATTGCCAAAAACTTAAGCTTTTCAAACAAAGGGTTTCTTTCTTCGATGGCTTCGTTTAAAACTCTTTCTTCAAACTTAAGGTAAGAAAGCTCTCTGTTAAAGTATGTTGTTTTATCTTCAGATCCTTTATTTATCATCCGACTTTCCCAATAAGTATTGAATGAACTGCCATGCGGTTCTTCCTGAAAGTCCGCCGTGAGTAAGCTCCCACTGGTTTGCCTGTAGAATAAGGGCCTTTTCGTCCATTTCTATGCCACTTCTTTTTGCAAGGGTTAAGACAATTTCGTTAAACTCTTTATTGCTTGGCGAATCAAAGAAAATGGTGACTCCGAAGCGAGCGTACAAAGAAAGCTTTTCCTGAACGGTGTCTCTGTAGTGAACTTCGTCATCTTTTGTGCTTCTTTCAGAAAACTTTTCATTTACCAGATGTCTTCTGTTTGATGTTGCGTAAATAAGCACGTTTTTAGGTTTCTTTTCAAGTCCGCCTTCTATTACAGCCTTTAAGTACTTATACTCTATTTCAAAATCTTCAAAGCTTAAATCATCCATGTAAAGGATAAACTTATAGTTTCTGTTCTTTATCTGGGCGATAACATCGTTTAAGGCCTTAAACTGGTGCTTATAAATCTCTATTATTCTAAGGCCGTCTTCATAATATTTATTGGCGATAGCCTTAATGCTTGAGCTTTTTCCGGTTCCCGCATCTCCAAAAAGAAGACAGTTGTTTGCAGGGCGCCCTGCCACAAAAGCTTCCGTATTTTCGATTAATGCAGCCTTTGCATCCTCATAGCCAACCAAGTCTTCAAGCTTAACGTGGGCAATGTTTGTGATAGGTTCAATTTTGGTGCCCACCACTCTGAAAGCTTTATGAAGCCCGAATTTTCCTACACCGTAATCCTTATAGAATTCCGATAAGGTTTCTTTCATCTCTTGAGCATTCTTTGTTTTGTCAAAGAGCTCTGAAAGGGTCACGATTCTGTCAACGATTCTTGTGTTATAAACCTTAGCTTCTCTTTGAGAAGGGATATAGTTTAAGGCAATGGAAAAGTCCTTAATATCAAGGGTGTTTGTAAGGTCTGTAAAGTCGTAATCGTATAATTCTTTGATTATTTCTATATCGTGAATCGCCGCATCGTTTATGGTGCCTTCGATTTTACCCACCATTTCGGATGCCAAAGAAAAACTGTTTTCATTGTTAACAAGCAAGTTTGTTAAATAGCAATGCCAGAGATTTCCGCTGAATCCGTACTTTCCCGCAAACTCCAAAAGGCCGTGAAAGCAATCAAAAAACAGCGACCTTAAATCCGTTCTTGAAATATCTTCCTTTCGAAAGTTTTCAATGACATGAATCATGTTCTTTAAAAGTTCGCCGTCTTCAAAATTTCTGTATAAAATAAGTTCTTGATTTCTCATATCATACCCCCACTATGTTTGATTTATTTTACCCCTTTTAAAACTTGATAGCAAGTTACGAAATGCTTTATAATTAGGGTGAAAGGGGGCATAAAGGAATGTCAAGAACATCAAAAGGCGTAATCGCCATTGCTTCATTTATACTTGTCATTATCCTTGTTGTTTTATTTGCAATCTACAGCACTCATCACGTTGCAATTCCTGAAGGAACCGTTGGACAGACCGCGGGAAACCTAAATAACTTAGGGCTCTTTTGTGAGAGTGACGGAGTGGTTTATTTTTCAAACTCATATGATGACGGGACTCTTTATTCCATGACTCCCATGCAAACAGACATTAAAAAGCTTTACAATCTTGAGGCTTCTTATATAAACGCTGCGGGAGGTTATGTGTGCTTTCACGGTAAAAGCATAGGCCAGTCAAGCGGCCTTGGAAGCGTGGTGGCAAAGCCCGGGCTCTACATGCTTAAGCCTAAAAGAGCAAAGTTAAAGGCTTTAACAAGCGACGCTTCACAAAGCTTAATCTTAGTGGGTAATGACATTTTCTTTCAGCGCTACAATCAAACAACAGGGCCTGCTTTATCTAAGGTTTCTTTAAAGAACTATGAAAAAGAAGACGTGCTTGATTACTTTATAAACCCTGCCTCCTACTACGGCGGAAAAATTTACTTTAGCGGAAACTATGACGATCATCATTTATACACTTTGGATGTAAAGACCAATGAAGTTACCGACATTTGGAGCGGCGATATCTACAATCCGATTTGCGACGGAGAATATGTTTACTTTATGGATGTATTTAACAACTACCGTCTTTGCAGATATCACATTCCAAGCAACACCATCGAAGTAATCACCAACGATAGAATCGATACTTACAACTACTATAACGGAATAATCTACTATCAAAAGAATTCTCAGACGGCGCCTGAGCTTAAAAGAATCAATGCAGACGGCACCCATGAAGAGGTTATTTTGGAAGGAAACTATACTGCGATAAACATTACTTCCACCTACACTTACTTTAAGGAGTTTGGAGTTGATACAAAGACTTACTACACTCCCACTTTCCAAGAAATCAATGTGCAGGAGTTTAACGCAGCAAAAAACGCACTGTTTACGGGAAAGAAATAATAAGCTAATAAAAAAGAGCACTTAAGTGCTCTTTTTTATTTCTCTAAATTCTTTAACATATCTTCAGCTCTAAGCCCTGTAAGAGGGTGGCGTACATAAGGGTCCACTTCACTTAAAGGCTTTAGCACAAACTCTCTGTTTGCCATATCAATGTGAGGAACAGTGAGCTTTTCTGTGTTTATAACTTCATCATCAAAGTAAATAATGTCTAAATCTATTGTCCTTGGGCCCCAATGGATGAGACGTTCTCTTCCTAATCGAGCCTCGATTTCATTTAACTTTTTAAGTAAATCAAAGGGCTCAAGCAATGTTTTTACTTTCCATAGTCCGTTAATAAAGTCAGGCTGGTCTGTAACGCCGTAAGGCTTTGTGGTAATCAGTGTAGCTTCTTTAAGAATTTCGTTTCCTTCAAGCTTACAAAACATTTCTTTTGCCTTTTCGATTGTGTCTTTACTCTCTCCAAGGTTTGAACCTACGGCAATGTATGCGATGTGGCGGGTCCTTGATACGCTAACGCATACGTTTTCAAAATCATGCATTATGGGAGCGTGAGGCTTATAAACCGTCACATCCACGCTGTCCGCAAGCTCATACTTTAACAGAAGGGCGTTTGCCACATCTTCGGCCGCTGTCTCTATTAAGTTATATTTGTACTTTGAAAATACTTCACATGTGTATTCACAGGCTTCGGCGTAGTTAATGGTCTTATCAAGGTTGTCGGTTAAACCTGCGGGAAGAAGGCTTAAGTGAAAGGTAATATCAATAGTAAACTCCTGTCCTTTTTCCTTTTCTTCTTCCAGGCAACCATGATAGGCATATAATTTCAAACCGATAATGCGAATCTCATCAGTCGATTTCTTCATTCCTAATGGCCTCCATCATGGAAATGACCCTTTTATTCTCTTTAATATCGTGGACTCTTACAAATCTGGCGCCTGCCATAACGGCTATGGCGGTAATTGCCAAGGTTCCTTCAAGGCGCTCTTCCTTTGGAAGGTTAAGCGTATTTCCCACAACGGATTTTCTGCTTGCTCCCACCAAAACAGGAAGCTCATATTTATTTAGGTTGGCAAGGTCTTTTAACACCCACCTGTTTTCTTCCGTAGTCTTTTGAAAGCCGACACCGGGATCTAAAATAATCTTATCTCTTCCGATTCCCGCATCGGCGGCCTTTCTTAAAATAGCCTCGATGTCTTTATAAAAGTCGGTCTTAAAGTCTTCGTAGTCATGCTCTTTTCTATTATGCATAAGACAGCAGGCCACGTTTCCATCTCTTATAACATTAGCCATTTCAGGGTCGTAGTTAAGGCCCCAGATATCATTGATTAAGTCAGCCCCTGCCTGAATACCGGCTTTTGCGGTCTCGGGATTATATGTATCAAGGGAAATTGGAATGTTAAATTCCGATTTAATTTTCTTGATAACAGGTTCTACGCGCTTTATTTCTTCTTCCGGACTTATTTCTTCATACCCGGGGCGTGTGGATTCTCCGCCGATATCGATAATGTCGGCGCCCTCCTTAATCATTTCTTCTGCTCTAAAAAGTGCTTTATCTACAGTCGTATAGTTGCCACCGTCATAAAAAGAATCAGGTGTAACATTCAATATCCCCATAATGTAAGTATGGTTTCTAGCTACAAAATCTACTTTTCCAATAACCATCTTTTCCCTACCTCAACATATCAAAAAATCTTCTTTGCAATGCCTCATCTTTTTCAAAAGCGCCCCTTGTTGCAATCGTAACGGTTTTGCTGCCCGGTTTCTTGATGCCACGCATGGTCATGCAGGTGTGCTCTGCCTCAATCACCACCATAACGCCCTTGGGGCTTAGGTTTTTACATAGCGCATCTGCTATCTGTGATGTAAGCTGTTCCTGCATCTGTAAGCGCCTTGCGTACACTTCTACGGTTCTTGCAAGCTTTGACAGCCCCACCACTTCTTTGTTTGGAATATAGGCTATATGAACCTTTCCAAAGAAAGGAAGCAAGTGATGCTCACAGGTTGAATAAAATGTAATGTCTTTTTCAAGCACCATTTCGCTGTTTTCAACCTTAAAGCGCTTCTTTAAAATCTCATCTATATTCATTTCGGGGCCTGCGTAAATTTCTTCACACATCCTTGCAATTCTGTCGGGAGTCTCAACCAGTCCTTCACGGTTTGGATCTTCTCCGATTCCCTCTAAGAAAAGCTTAACGGCCTCTTCAATTTTCTTTTTATCTATCATACTTTCAGTTCACCCTTTCTCCGGGATTTAAAAGATAAAACAGCTTCTTTAACCGCGCTTAAATGGGACAAAGAACCAAGCGCCAAAATAACGGTATCTTTATCCGCCATGGAAAGGGCTATTTCCACAGCTTCGTCGATACTGTCCATTGCGGTAACCATGGGATTTATTTTTCTTACGATATCCGCTAGTTCAAAAGCACTCATGCTCCGTTCCTTTTTAGGCGTTGCCACAGTGAATATGCAGTCGGCCAAAGGAGCCACAGTTTCGGCAAAAGATTCAACATCCTTATCTTTTAACATTCCCATTATATAGATAATCTTCTTCTTTGTAAAATAAGTTTCTATACTTTCTTTTATCCTTTCAGCAGCCGGAGGATTGTGGGCTCCGTCAAGGTAAAATAAGGGCTTATCCGAAATCTTATCAAATCGACCTTCTTCTTTTGCAGATTTAAGTCCTTTATATATGTATTTATCTAAAATTCCTAAAGCCTTTGCGGCATCGATTGAAAGGCAGGCATTTTGCACCTGGAAGGTTCCGAGTAACGATATTTCTATGTTCTTTAAATCTTTGTAATTAAAGAACGTAGCGTCGGATTTATACTTTTGTTTTTCTGCCAGTAGGTAATCAGACTCAAGTAAATTTGCATTTACTTTTTTTGCTCTTTCCTCTATCGCTTCATACGCTTCTTCGCTCTGTTTTGTAAAAACACAGATAGAATCAGGTTTAATAACACCTGCTTTTGTATTTGCTATATCGAATAAAGTGTTTCCCAAGTACTGTTTATGGTCAAAGCCGATGGCTGTTATAACAGTCATCTTGCTGTTTGGAATAACGTTTGTGGCATCTAACTCTCCGCCCATTCCCGCTTCCAAAATGATGTAATCACAGTTTCTTTCTTTAAAATACACAAGAGCCAAAACGGTCTCTACTTCAAAGGCGGTGCAGCCCATAGTGTTCTTACTGCTAATTATGTCAACCAATCTTGCGTAGTCGGTTTGGGATATAGGTCTTCTGTTTACCTTTATTGTCTCTCTTTCGTTAAAGACTGCGGGAGAAGAAAACACACCTACTTTAAATCCTGCGGCAATTAGAATTTCGGACAAAAAAACAGTAGTGGACCCTTTTCCGTTTGTGCCCACTACATGTATGTATTCACTTTTACCGAAAGGATTATCCAAGCTTTCACACAAAAGCTTTATGCCTTCCACTCCGGGATGTATGCCTCTTTTATTAAGGCTACTCATATACTCAAGTGATTCTTTATATGTCATCTTTCCCTACACTTCTTTTTGTCTTTTAAGAAATGCTTCTTTCTCTCTGTACATCTTCCTTAACACAAAGCTGTAAGTAATAAAGAAATAAATGCCTGTTACAAGCCATGTCAAAGGATCTGCCGCACAAACGCCCTCAAAGCTCATGCGTGCCGATGCAACGCTTGCGATGATGGCTCTTGAAATAAGCTCCACAACACCGCCCATCATGGCTGACATTGAAAAGCCGCAGCCCTGCATAGCGTTTCTGTAAATAAAGATTGCTCCCAAAGGAATGAAGCACGTTCCGCTGATTATCATATAGATTCTACCATAAGAATAGATTTCTTCAAAGGGAACAGCGAGGGATTTGGTATCTATAAACAATTTCATTAAAGGTGACAAGGTCCAAAGGGCTACAGCGTATATTGCGATTGAATATACCGCAGACATTATATTCGATACTCTGACACCTTTCTTTATACGGTCGATATCATTTACACCGCGGTTTTGAGCGGCGTAGGTCGCCATTGTTACGCCAAGTGCGCTGTAAGGAAGTGTGGCGAGATTACAAGCTTTGTTTGCGGCTGTATAAGAACCTACAACTACGGAACCGAATTTATTTAAAGCACTTTGCACCATTATTGTACCAACGGCTGTGATTGAAAACTGAAGGGCCATGGGAACACCTATGTTTAACTGATTTCTTATGCAGTGAGAATCAAGGTGACGGTGTTCTTTCTTTGGAACTAAAATATCTACTTTCTTTATAGTGTAGAACACACAAAGGATGCCGGATACGCCCTGGGATACAACCGTTGCAAGGGAAGCACCCATAACGCCCATGTTAAAGGTTCTGATAAACACGAGGTCCAAAATGATGTTTAAACCTGCGGAAATAATAAGAAAATAAAGGGGAACCTTTGAATTTCCAACCGCCCTTAACATGGAAGCCATGATGTTATAAAGAATTGTAAACACCATGCCGTAGCAGATAACGATTATATATTGATAAGACATTTCAAAAATGTCTGCGGGTGTGTTCATGACTGTAAGAAGCCATCTCATGGAGGAAGCGCTTATAACGGTCAAAACTATGGACACGATGGCTGATAAAAATACCGCGTTGTAAACGGCCACTTTAACACCGTCTCTGTCGCCGGCGCCGTATCGCTGAGAAATAAGTACCGTAAAACCGGTCGTTAAGCCCATGGCAAAACCAAGAATCAAAAAAAGAATGGTGCCTGTAGCTCCGACTGCCGCCAAAGCGTCAAGGCCCACACATCTTCCCACGATGATGGTGTCTACCATGTTATAAAGCTGCTGAAATATATTTCCGAGAAGCACCGGCACAATAAACTTAACAATAAGCTTAAATGGGCTTCCCTTCGTCATATCCAATTCCACGGATACTACCTCCAATTAGCCTGATTAATGAATTCTACTCTTTTTAACACTACTATTCAAGCATATCTTTACTCAATAATATATAAATTAAAATTGCAAAAATATCACTATTTTTAAGTTGAAAGGATGCACTCTCTATGATATCATTTCTTTGAAAACTAAAGGAGGAAAAGTTATGGAAGCAATTGAATGCATTAAAGGTCGCAGATCTATTCGTGAATTTAAACCCGATACCGTATCCCCCCAAGTTATTGAAGAAATTGTTGATGTTGCACGTTTCGCTCCCAGTTGGAAGAACACTCAGATTTCAAGATATGTTGCTTTGACAGGTGACGCAAAGAAGAAACTTGCAGACGTTTCATTTGCCGCTTGGCAGGGAAATTCCAATATCGTTAACAATTCACCCGTTACAGTAGTTTTAACATATGTTAAGAATCGTTCAGGTTTTGAACGTGACGGTTCTTTCTCCACTTCTAAAGAAGACAGATGGCAGAATTTCGATTGCGGTATTGCCGCAGAAGCTTTCTGTTTGGCAGCCTATGAAAAGGGACTTGGCTCAGTTATTCTTGGTATTTTTGATGAAACTGAAGTTGCCAAGGCTATCAATCTTCCCGAAGACAGAGGTGTTGCCGCTATTATCGCTTTAGGATATCCCGTTAATCATCCCGATGCTCCAAAGCGTAAGGAAGTATCAGAATTATTAACATTTATGAGTTAATCAGAAGGAAGGCAAAAGCCTTCTTTCTTTTTATATAAGTTAGATTATTTACATATTAAAATCTTTCCTGAGAGGAAGAAATAAGTAAAGGAGAACATTTAATGAGACACCTCATGAGTCCTTTGGACTTTACCACAAGCGAACTTGACGCATTATTCGATCTTGCTTGCGACATCGAAAAGAACCCTAAGAAATATGCGCACGTTTGCGACGGCAAGAAACTTGCCACCTGCTTCTACGAGCCAAGCACCCGTACAAGACTTAGCTTCGAAGCCGCTATGATGAACTTAGGCGGAAACGTTTTGGGATTTTCCGAAGCATCTTCAAGCTCAGCCGCTAAGGGCGAAAGCGTATCGGATACCATCCGCGTCATCTCCTGCTATGCAGACATCTGCGCTATGCGCCATCCAAAAGAAGGCGCTCCAATGGTTGCAGCATCAAAGTCAGGAATCCCTGTAATCAACGCAGGCGACGGCGGTCACCAGCACCCCACTCAGACATTAACAGACCTTCTTACAATAAGAAACTTACACGGTAAGCTTAATAACTTTACAATCGGCCTTTGCGGAGACTTAAAGTTCGGCCGTACCGTGCATTCATTAATAAGAGCTTTACTTAGATACGATAACATCCACTTTGTGTTCATATCACCGGATGAATTAAGAATCCCCGACTACATTATTGATGAGTTAAAAGAAAAGAATGCAACCTACGAAGAAGTCATCATGCTTGATGATGTAATCGATAAGCTGGACATTCTTTACATGACCAGAGTTCAGAGAGAACGCTTCTTTAACGAAGAAGACTATGTACGCCTTAAAAACTTCTATATCTTAACCAAAGAAAAGATGGATAAGGCCAAAGAAACCTGTATCGTGATGCACCCTCTTCCGAGAGTCAACGAAATCTCCGTTGAAGTGGACGACGACCCCAGAGCTTCTTACTTTAAGCAGGCTCAGTACGGAGTATACGTAAGAATGGCACTCATCATGACACTTTTAGAGTTGGAGGTTAAAGATGCTTAATATCGGACAAATCGAAGAAGGCTTTGTGCTTGACCACATTAAAGCCGGTCAAAGCCTTGATATCTATTATAAATTGGGCCTTGATAAAATAAACAACACCGTTGCAATCATAAAGAATGTACGAAGCAATAAAATGGGTAAAAAAGACATTCTTAAAGTAGAATGTGACATCGAAATGTTAGACTTAGACGTCCTTGGATTTATAGACCACAACATCACCGTTAACGTGGTTAAGGGCGGAGTCATCGTAGAAAAGAAAGCCTTAACCCTTCCTAAGGAAATCACAAACATCATTAAGTGTGAGAATCCCCGCTGCATCACTTCTATCGAGCAGGAGCTTCCCCACATATTCGTGCTCACAGACCCTGATAACGAAGTGTACAGATGCAAGTACTGTGAAGAAAAGGCACACAAGTTTTTAAAACGAAGCTAGAAAAGAGCCTCCCTGATAGGGAGGCTCTTTGATGTTGCTTTTGATATTTTTGTTTATAAGAAAATCATAAGCATAACAAGAGCAAAGCAGACAGCAAAAGCAATCGAACCTTTGTCGTTATCTTGTTTGGTGCCTATTTGAGGGATTTCCTCAACTGTAGTGTATATCATGGCTCCTCCCGCAAATGCCATTATATATGGCAAAGCTTTAGGAAACAAAACCGTCACAATAACCGTAAATATACCAAGCAATGGAACCGGCGCACCTGAAATGATTCCCATAAAGAATGAAGGGCCTGCTTCATTTCCCTTTTCTCTTATAGGCAGCGCCACAAATAATGCCTCCGGAAAGTTCTGTATTGCTATGGCTATCGCCAGAACAACGGCCATCGATGCCAAAATCCATTTTGTTTCCATGAAATGGCCTGCGTATATTGCCCCCAAGGCAATACCTTCCGGAATGTGATGAATTACTTCGGTAAGCATCATCTTTACTTCTGCTTTTAGCTTGCTTTTTGGCCCTTCGGTTATTTCGGCATACGCATGAGTATGCGGCACCACGGTATCAAGTAAATACTGAAATCCGATTCCCAGTCCAAAAGCTATAAATACGGGAATTATCCCTTTTCTTCCTCCGCTGTTTAAACCTCTGATTGCCGGTTCTATCATTCCCCATACAGCCACAGAAAACATTATTCCGGCACTTGAACCGTTAAAAATCATTCGAACATTATCCGAAAGACTCTTGCCCGCATATACCGATGCAGCTCCAAGTACGGTTCCAATCAAAGGAATAAGCATTCCAAAAATAATATCCGTATCAGCTAAAGTATGCGATTTGTCTATATGCTCTATGAGAGAATGGAGTCCGATAAATATAAGAATGGTTCCGCCCATGATTTCAGAACCGGATTTATAGCGAGCGCCAAATAAATTTCCGAGTCTGACTCCAAGCATAGATATTATAAAAGTAACTATTCCGATTAAAATTACCGAAAATAAAACATTTTGAAAGTTTCCGGTGTTTAAAACCTTTACGGGAACCGCCACAAATGTTATTCCAACCGCTAAGGCGTCTATGCTCGTGGCAACCGCCAGCATAAACATGGTCTTAAAATCAAAGCCAGGTTTTACATCCTCTTCTAAAGAAAAGGCTTCTCTTATCATGTTTCCCCCGATTATAGAAAGAAGCAAAAAGGCCATCCACGGGGCCATCAGCCCAATAAGCCTTTCAAATCTCGCTCCTGCCAAGTATCCGATAAGCGGCATCAGACTTTGAAATACCCCAAACCAGATTCCACATATAAGTGATTCTTTTACCGTTATTTTTTTCTGCGACATTCCTTTTCCGATGGATACCGCAAATGCATCCATTGCAAGGCCTACCGCCAATAGAAATAGTTCAAAAAAACCCATTTTTTCTTCCCTTTAATTTATTTTTATGACATAGCAAAATTTTAGCACTTTATCCAAATATCCAGCTTAGATACGGAAGTATATTGATTCCCGGACGGTTGCC
>JAILCK010000333.1 GCA_024680435.1 Lachnospiraceae bacterium | reverse complement strand
TTTTAACATGCCATCCAATGCATTCTTAGCTTCCTTGATTGCATCGGGAATTCCTGCAGGATTCTTTCCTCCTGCCTGAGCCATGTTGGGACGTCCGCCGCCGCCACCGCCTACAAGTGCTGCGATAGCTTTAATAAGGTTTCCTGCATGAGCGCCTTTAGCCTGTGCTCCGTCAGTAGCTTTTGATACAAGGTTAACCTTGCCATCAGCTTCTGAAGCAAGAACAATAACGCCTTCTCCTAACTTTTCAGCCAGCTGGTCTGCTAAGTCTCTTAATCCGTTCATATCAACGCCCGGAACTGAGGTAGCAAGAAGCTTAATGCCCTTAACATCGCAAACTGCATCCATGGGATCACCCAAAGCATCCTTTGCAGCCTTAGCCTTTAAAGATTCAACTTCTGAGTTTAAAGCCTTAACTTCAGCCATTAATGATGAAAGTCTGTCAAGGAGGTTAGAAGGCTGAGTCTTAACAGTTGCGCAAGCTTTGTTAAGCTCTTCTTCAACGCTTTTATAATATGCAATAACATTTGCACCTGTGATTGCTTCAATACGTCTTACGCCTGCAGCAACACCTGATTCCGATAAAATCTTAAAGTTTGCAATGTCTGAAGTATTCTTTACATGAGTACCACCGCAAAGTTCTTTAGAAAAGTCTCCCATAGAAACCACGCGAACGGATTCGCCGTACTTTTCTCCGAATAATGCCATAGCACCTGTCTTCTTTGCTTCTTCTATAGACATAACTTCTGTGGTTACATCAAGGGCTTCATTAATCTTTTCGTTAACGATAGCTTCAACCTTTTCGATTTCTTCCTTTGTCATAGCCCGTGAATGGCTAAAGTCAAAACGGGTTCTTTGGCTATCCTGATATGAACCCTGCTGTTCAACATGGTCACCTAAAACCTGCTGTAAAGCAGCCTGTAAAAGGTGAGTTGCTGAGTGGTTCTTACATGTAGCGTTACGTGTAGACTTGTTAACTTCAAGCTTAGCCTTATCACCTGTCTTAACAGTTCCTGATACAACCTTACCGATGTGTCCGATACGGTTTCCGGGAAGTTTAACGGTTTCTTCTACTTCGAATACGCCTGTAGCGGTAGAAATCTTACCGATATCACCCTTCTGACCACCCATGGTTGCATAGAAAGGAGTCTTTGAAAAAATCAAAGTTCCTTCTTCGCCGCCGTTAAGTGTATCTACTATTTCTTCGTTATCAGACATAGCCTTAATGGTTTCTTCAAGCTCTGTCTTATCATAACCTACAAATTCACTGACAATTGAAGCATCAAGCTTTTCAAATGCATCATTGTCGATTGCTTTCTGAGCAAAGTTAGAGTTTTCTCTTGCCTTTTGCTTCTGTTCTTCCATAGAAGCCTTGAACTCTTCTTCAGAAACGCTTAAACCTTCTTCTGAAGCCATTTCTACGGTAAGTTCAAGAGGGAATCCGAAGGTATCATATAAATAGAAAGCTTCGGCACCGCTAATCTTCTTTGAACCCTTTGCTTTGTTGGTATCAAGGATCTTTTTATATTCCTTCATACCGTTTTCGATAGTGCTTTCGAAACGTTCGATTTCCTTCTTAAGCTCAGTCATAATGAATTCTCTTTGCTTTGTAAGAAGGGGGTAACTGTCTGTATAAACCTTATCGATATATACAGCTGCAATATTTAAGTAATCTTCTGTCTTAAGACCAAGTGTACGTCCGTGGCGAACCGCACGACGGATAAGTCTTCTTAATACATATCCTGCACCTGCATTTGAAGGGCGAAGCTTTGCTGCATCACCGATAAGCATTACTGCAGTACGTGTGTGGTCAGCGATAATACGCATAGATTTTGTAGACTTTTCGTCTGCTTCGTATTTAACGCCTGATTTTTCTTCAATATATTTAATTACGGGAGCAAATACGTCAATCTTAAATACGTCATCTGTTCCGTTTAAGAAAGCTACGTTTCTCTCTAAGCCCCAACCTGTATCAACGTTTTTCTTTGCAAGAGGGGTTAAAGAACCGTCCTGATGTCTTTCATACTGCATAAATACGTCGTTACCGATTTCAGTGTATTTACCGCAGTGACAACCGGGCTTACAATCAGGACCGCAGGGAGGAACGTCCAAAACATAGAACATTTCTGAGTCAGGTCCGCAAGGTCCGAATTCAAGGCCCCACCAGTTATCTTCTTTAGGAAGATAGAAAACGTTTTCAGGCTTAAATCCTGACTGAATTCTAAACTTTGCTCCTTCTTCGTCTCTTGGAGCATCTTCGTCACCCGCAAAAACAGTTGCTGCAAGGTGGTCTCTGTCAAATCCGAACACTTGAGTTAAAAGTTCATAACTCCATTTACAACGTTCTTCTTTAAAGTAGTCTCCCAGTGACCAGCTACCCATCATTTCAAAGAAAGTACAATGGTTCTTATCACCTACGGAATCAATATCGATTGTACGAATACATCCCTGAACATTACAAAGTCTTGTTCCCAAAGGATGCTTCTTACCCAAAAGGTAAGGCATTAAAGGCTGCATGCCCGCTACGTTAAACATAACGCCTGTGGAACCGTCTGAAACTAAAGATACGGCACCTACATCCACATGACCTCTTTCTTTATAAAAATCAAGCCAAGCTTTTCTTAATTCGCTTGTAGTCATTGCCTTCATATTCAAAAATTCTCCTATAATTTAAAAAGTAAATTTATCTTCGAAGTACTTATTTAAATCAGCAATCGCAACTCTTTCCTGTTCCATAGAATCACGGAAACGAACAGTTACGCAGTTATCGTTTTCAGATTCAAAGTCGTATGTAACGCAGAAAGGTGTACCGATTTCATCCTGACGACGATATCTCTTACCGATGTTACCTCTGTCATCAAATTCGCAGTTGTATTTCTTTGAAAGCTCTGCGTAAATCTTTTCAGCGCCTTCATTTAACTTCTTTGATAAAGGAAGCACACCGATCTTAACGGGAGCAAGCGCGGGATGGAATCTAAGCACTGTTCTGATATCGGGCGCATCTTCTGTTCCAAGGTTTTCTTCATCATATGCTGCGCAAAGGAATGCAAGCACTACTCTGTCCGCACCAAGTGAAGGTTCAACAACGTAAGGAACGTATTTTTCATTTGTTTCATCATCAAAATAAAGCATATCCTGACCGGATGTATTCTGATGCTGAGTTAAGTCATAATCTGTTCTGTCAGCGATACCCCAAAGTTCGCCCCAACCGAAGGGGAACTTAAACTCGATATCGGTTGTACCCTTTGAGTAGAAGCAAAGTTCTTCGGGATCGTGGTCACGAAGTCTCATTTCATCTTCTTTAATACCTAAAGAAAGAAGCCAGTCACGGCAGAACGCTCTCCAGTACTGGAACCATTCAAGGTCTGTTCCGGGCTTACAGAAGAATTCAAGTTCCATCTGTTCGAATTCTCTTGTACGGAATGTGAAGTTACCGGGAGTAATTTCGTTTCTGAAAGACTTACCGATCTGGCCGATACCAAAAGGCACTTTCTTTCTTGATGTACGCTGTACGTTTTTAAAGTTAACAAAAATACCCTGAGCTGTTTCGGGTCTTAAGTATACTGTGTTCTTTGCATCTTCAGTTACACCCTGGAAGGTCTTAAACATAAGGTTAAACTGTCTAATATCTGTAAAGTTGTGCTTTCCGCATGAAGGGCAAGGAATATTATTTTCTTCAATGAAGTTCTTCATTTCTTCCTGAGAGAAAGCATCGATGGGCTTAGGAAGTGTGATTCCCTTTTCTTCACAGAAATCTTCAATCAATTTATCTGCACGGAAACGTTCATGGCACTCCTTACAGTCCATCAAAGGATCTGAGAAGCCGCCCAAATGTCCGGATGCAACCCAAGTCTGGGGATTCATTAAGATTGCGCAGTCAACACCTACATTGTAAGGGTTTTCCTGAACAAACTTCTGCCACCAAGCTCGCTTTACGTTATTCTTAAGTTCAACACCAAGGTTACCGTAGTCCCAAGTGTTCGCTAAGCCTCCGTAAATTTCCGATCCGGGATATACAAAGCCTCTTGCTTTTGCAAGGGCGACAATTTTATCCATTGATTTTTCCATAGAATGTCTCCTCATTTTCTAAATTATTATCCGATTAATTATAGACATTATTTTGCTTATTTTCAACACAAAAAACAAAAAAGCTTGCAAAAGCAAGCCTTTATAAGCCAATCATATCATGGTTTTTAAGATTTCAAGACCGGG
>JAILCK010000204.1 GCA_024680435.1 Lachnospiraceae bacterium | reverse complement strand
CTTGAACAGCCTTTTAGGCTGGCTACGCAATTCTTACGAATCGCTAATATCCTCAGTTGGAAATCTTTTCAGAAATGAAAAAAGACGGGGAACCTGCAAGTACGAAACTTACAAATTCCCCGATAGATTTATAGAGTGATTTCTCGTTTTCTGGTACGTTCCTTCTTCTGCTCTTCATCGTCTTTTAAGGACTGGTCGATATCGTATTTTGCTCTTTGGATCTCCTGCATATCTTTCTTAGCCTGGCGATATTCACCATATAGCTTTTTCCTTTCTGCAAGGATTTCCGCATATTCAGCATTCAGTTCTTTTACTTTTGGAATCTTCTTTACATGAAGCTCATCAAAAACATTCTTCGCAGCTTTATGAAGTAGAATTTCCTGCCTATGCTCTTCTAAAAACTTCTTGCTGTATCCGCATTTACGATAATCCGCATATACATCTTTAGTCTTAACATAGTTTATGATGTGAGTCTTTAGAACCTGATTCTCAGTCACTCGCTTTTCCTTCTCTTTGGTGGATGATGATAATTCATTGAAAGAAGTTAAGGATAAATCTTAAAACAGCTCCAATACCATACAATACTGTCATCATAGGTTCCCCCTTTCCTTCTCCATCTGTACTTTATAAGCAATTAATCTGAGCACATATTCTGGAGCCTGGGTATTTCCCAGTTCCCAATCCTGTAAAGTTCTATAAGGAATTCCAAGGTATTCAGCAAACTCCTTCTTATTCATTCCAGTCTGGCTTCTAATATACGCAAAGGCGCTTGCATACATTCTTTTCTTCTTGTCCGCATCGGATTTTTTCTTATCAGTTTGTTCAACTAATAATCCATTGGCGATACCATCAAGTTTCAAATCTAAATCTGCCATAACGCACCTCCTATGTACGGTCTCCGTATATGTCAATGTAAAAAAATACCCGCAAAGCAGGTGCAATCTGCAATGCGGGCATTTTTTACTCAATCATTTTTCTTAGTATCTTTGCACTTCCAATCATGAATACAGTATAAAGGATTGTATGTAATCAGAGTCAGGTGGCTCTGCATTTACCGGAATGATGGCTCCGTCCTAAACGGAATGGTGGCTCTCAGGTTCCGGACAGGTGGCTCAAATAGTCCCGGAGTATTCAAACACTTCTGCTGTCCGAAAAAATCCTAATTCATTTTTCAAAGTACAATCTATTAAAATGCCCGCGAAATGGCGTTTTCTATTATTTCATGGTGCCCATGGTTGAGGATTTACCAGGTATAAATATAGACGTAATTTCTTTAACATCTCTCAATTTTTTTATATTTTTCCTCTGCTACTACCTCTTAATTGCCTTAATTAACTCACTTATTGAATTCTTTTTGATAACAGCGAATGCAACAAGAATTAAAATCATAGTAATTCGAAGAATCATATAATCATAAGTAATCATCGATACCAGCCCAAGTACAGATACAACAACTGATAACACAAAAATGATTTTGTCATTATATATAGACTCTTCTATATCTTGATCCTTCTGAACCTTTCTGGAGAACAAATAATGCATTAGCATAAATACAATGTAACAAACTAATGTTGTATATGCTGCTGCTATAAATCCAAATACTGGTATGAAGATTGCATTTAAGATTAAATTCAAAACCGCTCCAGTCACAGACGCATACATAACATATTTTGTCGCCCCAAAATAAAACTCTATCGATGCATATAAATCATAAGTAAATGTAAAAAAGATACCTAGAATAACTACTGGTATCACGTAAGTGGCCACTAAATACTCCGAAGTACCCAATATTCCTATGATTTCAGGTGAAATCAAACAAACCACTAGTATTATTCCAGCCATCAAAATCACTAATGCATTGGTAATTTGCCTTAACCTCTCATATTTCTTTTCCTTTAACTGTTCATATGTCCACGGAACTCGAGAACCATTTATTGCTGTGGTCAACACGCTAATTGCTGATGCAATTTGATAAGCAAAGCTGTAAATACCTGCATCACTTTCACCACAATAATGCTTTATCATGATTCGATCAGATTGACCCAGCACTATTAAACTTAAATAATGCGGAATAAGGGGGATATTAAACTTCACAGCATATAGCCAATATTCTTTATCATAAAAGCATCTGCCTTTATAAAAATGATAAAAATAAAAAAACAAACTTATTGTACACTGCGTAATTAAAAATCCCCAAATAAGAGCCTTTGCTCTAAGATCAGTACGGTCTAATAAAACAATACTAATAGTCGGAGTGATGATTGATATAATAAAAGTCACTACTACCATTGATTGATATCTATATTCAACTCTTTGACGAGTCACCCAAAAAGAAAAAGCAGGGTATAGAATAAAATATAAAAAAAGCAATACCATTAAGGGTGTATTCAATCCAATTACCTTATTGCACCAATCTTCAGTACCCATATACACCAGAAACATGCATACAGAAATAAAAGTCCCTAGTCCTTGCATAGCAGAAGTGTATCGAAATCTATCTTCTTTTCTGTTAATATCAACTAACGTTTTTGTATATACTCCACAATAAAGATTTAAAGAGGCAAAAATGATGAGGATTCCCGCCCACGACTGGAACACTGACCATTCGCCATATTCAGCTGTACTTAAAAGACGGATATATATAGGTACAACAATAAACGATATTCCTTTTTGAAAAAAGCTGCATATTGTATACCAGATAGATGCCTTAGCTTGTACAGGCAAATTCTTATATTTTCCCCACATTTTCATAATAATTGTCTTAGTAATTCCCTATCAACGATAATACCCGAACACAATAATACAGTTTACATTCCAAGATCAGTATTGATATCATCATGAGATGTCTTACTCTCTCCATTAACTGCATTTGCATCGTAAAGATCCTTTTTCATTTTGCTACTGCTAATTTCTGGTGTGCGAGGAAGGTAAACAACTTCTACTCCTTCCTCCTTTAAGAAATCAAATTTTCCTTTCCAATCATTGCCCATCACAAATGTATCAATATGGTATTCATGCATATCTGTTCGCTTCTGCTGCCAACTTTCTTCCGGAATTACTAAATCAACATAGCGAATCGCTTCCACAAGCGCCTTTCTTTGCTCATATGAAAAATAACATTTTTTATGCTTTTCATTCCAGTTAAATTCATCCGACGATACGACCACAATGAGATAATCTCCTAACGCTTTTGCGCGCCTTAAAAGATTAATATGTCCATAATGTAATAAATCAAAAGTACCATAAGTAATAACTCTTTTCATAAGTTGATCTCCTTTGTTATTCATAGAAATATATCTTAGTAAAAGGCTTTCATAATTTGTATCAAGAATGGGTTTTGACAATTCAGTTTTGCTATCCCTTCCCATAAGTTCTCTGACAACATCTTCCGTTTTCACTCTATTAATGATAATATCATTCACCACAAAAATAACGTAAGTACTCTAGTGCCGGCACCTGTTTATCATTATAATCCAATAAGTGAACATCTGTAAGCGCCAAATAATCTGGCGGTATTTAAAAATCGTTAATCCTATGATAGGTATTCGACCATTTTGGTCATAATAATACCCCGGTCTCATACGAGACCGAAGCACCTTGACAATTCACATATGGTTAAGATCACATAGCA
>JAILCK010000128.1 GCA_024680435.1 Lachnospiraceae bacterium | reverse complement strand
CGTTCATTATGCCTAAATTCCAAAGTTCTTTCTTACAATAGTGGAACCTTGTATTCTGATACGCTTTCTTAATCCTTGATATATTATCTCCTTGTGGTACTGTAATATCTAAGGTATGTGGCACACGGTCCGACATTCCATTCAAAAAAAGCGCTGTTCCATGTGAATAGATCAGCTTCTCGGATCTGTTCTGAATGATCTTATACTCATCAGGCTCATTTTCAGCCAAAACATAATTACCGTGAGATTCCTTCTTAAGTATTTCATTTGCCAAAAGCGCATACAATCCAATTCTCTCTATCCCTGCATGCTGAAGATCAGCTGCTGATACAACTCCACCGTTAGATTCTATTAATACCTTAAGGTCGTCATAGTTATAATCCATGTCTTTTCCCGCCTTTCATTTCGTTCTTTAATTCTATCATTTTAAAGTACGTTTTGCAATTATCGTTCTTTAATTTCTTACAATTAAAGAACGATATGCAAAAGAGCCTCACCGCATCACTGCAGTGAGGCCCGTAAAGCCGCTTAAAATATATAAATGTCGAGTTTTAATTCTTTATATTTGTTTCAAAACCTCTTAAACAATTATGTTAAAAGATAAAACAGACGACGAGACTTGCACCCGCATCACTGCAGCAAGGCTGCTATCGCATTCACCCATTTTTCTTCGCCCCTGCCGGGTCTGATGTCCGAGGTGATTCCGATTTCCAACACAGAAAAGCCCGCGTCGGTTAACACTTTCGGAAGCGACTTTTCCGTAAAATCACAAAACATGCGCTCACCGCGCTTCGTCATGCCCTCGCCATACTTAAAAGAAACATACAATTTGCCGTTCTTCTTTAAAGCCTTGTGTAGTTTACCAAGCACTCCCGGCAAGTCTTCTTCAGGCACATGAAGAAGCGAAGCACACGCCTATATTCCGTCAAACTCTTCGTCAAAAGCAATCTCATCGAAACGCATCTGCCACACTTCTTGCCCAAGAAGCTCTGCTGCCATACGACACATTTCTTTCGACGCATCAAAAGCAACCACCGAAAAGCCATGCTGCTTAAATGCTTTGCTGTCCCTTCCACTGCCACAACCTGCATCAAGAACGCGCCCGCCATTAGCAACATATGATTCAAACTTGTCTCTCCACAAAGACATGTCGGCATTGACTGTTCCATTAAAAAAAGACTCTGCGTTTTCGTTATAGTATTCGATATTTTTATCAGTCACTGTATATCCACTCCCTAAATCCACAGTTTTTAGCCGAATCGTAGACAGGTCTTATCACCTTGTCTAAACGTAGAAAGAAATCATCACGCTCAAGATGCTCTGAATAAAGAGCGTGGCGAATTTCTGAATTGTTCAAATGATAATCTGCACACTTGTTAAAAGCAGCCGTAACCTTTGCATTTGTGAAATTAAGCTCGTGTGCTTTGTATTCAAGCTCACACAAAGGCTTAAAGTAGGTATCCCAATCAGGAAGATTGTTATAGTAATGAAAAAGCGCCGTACCCATGACCGATATTCAGTCACGAGCCGACGCTCATCATTACCTGCATTCTTTTGCAAAAGAAAATGGACTTGGCGGTTGAGGTTTTGTTTTCCTCATTCGCTTCGTCCATTGTAAATATAACACACTTTTTTCGAGAAAAAAATACTATAAGTTTACTACTTTCTTACTGAAAGTTTACTATTTTCTTACTATTTGAGTTTTACCACCCCTTTCCTTAATGAAATGAATTGCATTTTGAACGTATTCCATTATTTCTTCTGTGGACATCTCAGAAATCAACTTAGGGCTTTTAGCGTTAGTCATCCATATAACATTCTCAGCACAAATACTACCGCCAGAAAACATCTTATCAAGTTTTTGCTCAACAACCCACTCCTTAACGGCATCATCCGATGAAAAAAATTTGGAAAGTAAGCCTTTGGAAAAGCATTGATATAAAGTAGAATCTATCCTATCTTCCATAAACTGATAGCGCTGATTGTTCATCATTCTGCCACCATTAGGAAGGAGCATATAATTGCCCTTGGTATAACAAACCTCCGCAAATTCCAAAAGTAGATCATTTACTGCAAGGATTCTTTTGCTATATCTACCCCCAGTTTCAACCTGTCTCTTCAAAGCTTGCAACGATTTCAAAGTCTTAGAAACATTCCAATTTGCTTCATTAGAAAGCAAGGTCTTATATATCGTCCAGAAAGGAATGATAACATCAGCATGCAACGCCGTTTCATCGCTACATCCCAACCCCTTGAAGTACTTTGCGTCTTCATCATATTCTAATCGAAGCTGCTCCTTTTCAGTTTGAAGCTTTTCTTTGTAATTAGACGCTTCAACTATGGACTGCCATTCTATGTAATACTCAAGGATCTCATCAATCTTATTCATTCTTCTTCCCTATAATTCAACTAAATCTTTCAACACTCCTTTAAGAATTTTAGTCACCAGCAAATAAAAGCAATGAGCCAAGAAAACTGTGGCAACAACATTCTCCTCTTGGATAATCTCAAAATGTAACCCAGTCACAATCAAAAGTATTAAAAGCAATATTGCAACCACTGCGCTTTTCCAGCACATCATTATCTTAATTAATTCCTCTTTTAGGCTACCCGCCGAAGAATCAAAATAGATGAACCTACCTAATACCAGCCCCAGCATGATTACCATAACAGAAACATATTTAGCAGATTCAAAAACAACTGAAAGTATAATCCACATTATTGTAACTGTAATACTACTAACCAATCGCAGAGTATTTTTAGAATACTTAGAGTTACTACTCCATTCTTTATCAAGCCAAACTGCATCTATGATTTTATTAGCACCTATGGCAATCAATATTAATACAAGTAAAACTAGGCTGGAATAATCACTTATCAAATCAATTACAGGTTTCAGAAGATTGTACACACAAAGTAAACCCGATATGCATGTGCTACAAACTATTATCTCCATAACACTATTGAAAAAATAATCCGGTTCGTAGGCAAATGCATGACCAATTTCTTCCGGTGTCTTTTCACCCCTTTTCCTGTCTATCTTCAGATAATATATTCTCAGTGCAATTGTAATCACGACAAAGACAGCAATAGTCACTCCCCCGTTAATAAACAACCAGTTAAAGAAACCCGCTTTCTCCGTCATATTTTGTAACACATCTATCATTTAATCTGCTCCTATTCTTCTCCATACATACGACGCTCTTCTCTGCGGCGCTCCTCTTCTTCCTCTTCCTCTCGACGATACTCACTATCGTCCCAGTTATAAACATACTCACCGCGGTCAATACTGAAGCCATCGCGTTCTATGTACTCATCTAACATATATACCTACCAACAATATCAAACCCAATGTTGCATTATTCTGAAAGATAATCTGCCCGGGTTAGATAACGGAGGCTCTATGGTAGTCCGTCACATCACTCCCCAGTTTCGCATAAATTTCCCTGACACTGGCCACATTGGAAAGGGTCTTTAATTCCGCATCCGTCATTCCCACAAGTTCCAGGAAATCAACCCTACCATTGGGTGTGTCAATGGAATTAACAGCAGTATCTTTGATCAAAATAAAACCCGTAAGTTTACTCTTCTGAAATGCATCAAATCCAGCTGTCTGACCGGTGTATAGGAACTCATCACAACCAAAAACTTCCCCTTTAAATACCATTCTGGCGATTGACTGCATAATGCCACAGATATTTTTTAGTTCCGCTTCTTCATTCTCGTATTTCTCTTTCTTCAACTTAAAAGTGAGCTCGTATCCATAACCACTGTATTCCGGATTTTCCGTCTCTTTCTCATAAATTTCAGTAAGTCCGAAAGATACAAAATGCCAAAAATCACCGCCATCGTATATACTGATACCATCCAGGGGATCATTTCCCCCAAGACTCCATTTTACAAGCGTTCCATAATGGAGCGGCTTGTCTTGCCCCGGATATACACGCAGGAACTCCTGTTCAATCGCTTCCCATCCATCCGCTTTGATATCATCCGCCTGATTCGTTCCCTCTTGCCCTTTTTTCTTAAGTTTGTCGAATAATCCCATCTTTTTTCTCAACCGCTCTTTCCGATTTTCCAATCTGAATTATGTCTCTCTATCTCTATTTCTTCTTCCTCAAATCCTCTTTCATCGCCAAAAACGCCTGTGTCTTCTATAAAAATATTCTTGGCAACCGACCTACGGCGACTTTTTTATTATATCAAATCTCCGTATATCTGTCATAGTGAATGTTCCCGTCCGGCAGTAAATACAATTTACTGCCGTTGTGGTGTCGAATCTATACATAAAAATAGGGAGCCCATAACGGACTCCCTACAGTATTAAGAATCATTTGTATTCTTAAATTATTTCTTCTTGCTTGCGATTGCTGCCTGTAGTTCAATTATATCATTTATGTTTTCTCTTGAGCAGAAAAACTCTAACTGGCCTCAAATTCGAAAACATCTTTTATCATTGACGTCCAATTATAATTTTTGTTAATATGATATTGGTGTATTGGCACGCCAGCTCATCCGTGTAAAGACCAAGTCAGCCTCTTATTTTTCCAACAATCCAACTTTGATTAGTATCATAGGGATTGTTTACGGATGCTTTCCTAAATACCTATTAATCAAAGGAGGACTCTATAATGAACTATATTGATTATTTCAAATCCCAAGCAAAGAAATTCTACAAAGATTTCCAGACACAATATGTTGCCGAAGGCGATATTGTCTATTCATATCAACCAAAGTTCTGGTCCGATATAAACGGAATTATCGTTGATTATGATGTTGATGAAGATAACTTTAGTTTGATGAAAGCCCAACACCTGATAGCCAATTTAGCTAATTTCGGAAGTTGGAATGAATTGATACATGCCAATGATTATCTGCAAGAGATTGGTTACTATTTGATTGAACATAGAGAAGACGATTTTTTAAGCAGGTGGCAATGGTACGAACCTTATGCTGAATTAGACAGATTTGATGATGTAACTAAACTAGACATCTTCAAGCACGTTTTTCTAAATATGGAAGAATAAAACATATACTAATTAAAGTTGAATTGTAAAAAGGTTCCAAAAGCTTTACTCTTGGAACCTTTTACAATTAAAAGTATTCACGCATTATATTTAGTATTTCCCTAGCATTAGTATGTTTTATTTGCCAAGAACGACTATCACCATCATCGTCATGATAAGAATAGTCTTCTGTTATGCATATTTTTCCATCTTCGTTTTTTTCAAACGAGTATGTCGTTTCCTCATGTCCGCTATACTTACCCTCGCTACAAAAATCAGTAAATGAATTAGTTGTAGTAGCCTTTTTCGAGCTGTATTCATCAAAATTATCTCTCAAATTCTTTAACTTATCAAATTCAAATTCTTTATATCTTCCATGTGCCAAATCTATTGAATCACCAAATTCAGCTTGCCTAGAATGTCTACGATTTTCCATATTTTTCACCTTCTCCTCAGTTTTAATATATTCGTCCTTTTTGTCACCATAAAAGTTGTCACTCATATTATCATAATCATCTGTTACGGAAGAATGATTCTTATATACATACAAAAAGCCACCAATTAAAGCCAGAAAACCAACTGCATATGGTAATGCTTTTTTTATTCGTCTCATAACAACTTTATCATCATCTGTTTTTTCTTCCTGTAAAACGTTTTTCTCCACAGCATCTTTTTCCCGTGTTGAAACTTCATCTGTTTTTTTATCAATTACATCTTTCTTATAAGTTCTAGGGTTCCTAATAAATATGATTCTCTTTTTATTGTTATCCATGTATACCTCCTTTACAAATGATTCTTCTATATTCCCATGTTACCTCACACAGAGGTAATAATTACATGAAAGAAAGAGCAAAATACACATTCTTATTTTTTTATTCTAGTTTATTTGAACAGTTAATATATATATGATGCGTAAAAAAATAGAAAAAACTTCTTAATGCGATATTTCGCACTAAGAAGTTTTAGCCTATTTGTTATTAAATTACTTTGACCATTTTTATATTACTGATGGCTCCCGCAAAAATATCAAAGCAACATCAAATTGATGTACCACTGCGGTAGTGTAAACAATTGTGATTGTCTAAAAGAATAAACTATTTTCCTTTTTGACTCTCACATTCATCTACATTTTCTTCTGTTTTCTCTTTCACACTTCTTTTACTCTTTCGCAATTTATTATAGTTTTCTTTCAATCCACCTAGAATGATACCAATTGTACCCTTTCCTTGCGAAATACTTATTGCAGAACACACGGCCAGAATTAAAACAACTGGAATCCAGAGAAGTGGCTCATCTTCAAACGGATACCAAAAAGATATGTCTTCCGGCCAACTTATAATTATTGCAAAAAAACAAACTATTATGGAAATCAAAAGTGAAAAGTATAAAGTGATTTTTTTCCTATAGTTATAGATTTTATTTGAATCCAGAATTATATCCACTTTATCTTTTGTATCTTTAGACTTTTTTAGCTCATTAATATATATCACTAAACTATCCGTATATTCCTTTTTCTTTTCTGAAGCAACATACACATCACCTATTATCTCTCGAATTAGTTCCTCACAAAAAACAGCAACCGAAAACATATCGTTTTTCCCAACTGAGTATTTTCTCGCTGTTGAAGATATAATAGCATTAAATATATCCACATTAGGTAAGCCCTTTTCAGAAATATACGGCTTTAATGTTGCTATAACATAGTGATTTGCCTCGGAAACATTCTTATAATACTCCACTTTTCCTTTTTTCTTCATGATTAAATTCGTAAAGATATAAACTAAAAAACCACTTATTATTCCTGTAACTATTCCAACAACCCAACTACTCTTCAAAAATTCAAGCACCTATTATACCTCCCAAAGAAATCAGAAAAAATAACCAAAGCATATCTTTTATTGAACCATATCATGATAGCATGGTGTGAATAAATAATAAATACTATTTAACAAAAAAAATTATTTCATATCTAGTACGCTTTCCCCAAACAATTCTCAACAGTTTCCACTAAGAAAACACTCAAAAAAACTCCTTAGCGCGCTTACGCACTAAGGAGTTTTGTATTTGTTATTAAGCTAATTATTTGTTGTTAATTGCTGCCTGCGCAGCCGCGAGCCTTGCAATCGGAACGCGGTAAGGGGAGCAGCTCACATAGTCAAGGCCGATCTTGTGGCAGAATTCTACGGATGTAGGATCGCCGCCGTGCTCACCGCAGATACCGCAGTGAAGGTCTTTGCGAACTGACTTACCTTTTTCAAGGGCGATTTCCATAAGCTGTCCTACGCCGCTTTGGTCAAGCTTTGCGAA
>JAILCK010000079.1 GCA_024680435.1 Lachnospiraceae bacterium | reverse complement strand
TCTTGACGAAATGTTAAAGACTTGTCCCAACACAAGACTTAAAGCTCATGGCTCTGCTGTAGGTCTTCCTTCAGACGATGATATGGGTAACTCAGAAGTAGGACACAACGCTCTTGGCTGCGGTCAGATTTATTCACAGGGTGCAAAACTTGTTAATGAATCAATCGAAAGCGGAAAGATGTTCGCTTCAGAATCATGGAAGAACGCTCTTGAAAACGTTAAGAGCAAAAATTCAGTGCTTCACTTCTTAGGACTTTTATCAGACGGTAACGTACACTCTAACATTTCTCATCTTCTTACAATGCTTAAGAGAGCAAAAGATGAAGGTGTTAAGGAAGTAAGAGTTCACATCCTTCTTGATGGACGTGATGTTCCCGCCACAAGCGCACTTCAGTATGTAAAGCAGCTTGAAGATTGCATCACAGAGCTTAACGGCGACGGATTTAACTGCTGTATCGCATCCGGCGGCGGAAGAATGAAAGTTACAATGGATAGATACCAGGCTGACTGGGGCATGGTTGAACTTGGATGGAAGACTCACGTTAAAGGTGAAGGCCGTCAGTTTGCAAATGCTACAGAAGCTATTGAAACATACAGAAAAGAACTTGATGTTATCGACCAGGATCTTCCTGCATTTGTTATCGCCAAAGACGGCAAGGCTGTAGGCACCATTACCGATGCTGACAGTGTAATTCTTTACAACTTCCGTGGCGACCGTGCCATCGAAATCTCAATGGCATTTGACTATGAAGAATTCAACTTCTTTAACAGAGGACCCAAGCTTAATTGCTTCTACGCAGGAATGCTTGAATACGATGGAGATTTACATCTTCCCAAGCACTATCTTGTTAACCCTCCGGAAATCAAGAACACTCTTTCAGAACTTCTTGTTGGCGCAGGCCTTAGCCAGTACGCTGTATCCGAGACTCAGAAGTACGGTCATGTAACATATTTCTGGAACGGTAACAGAAGCTCTAAGTTCTCAGAGGAACTTGAAACATTTAAAGAAATTCCTTCCGATAAGGTTTCTTTTGACGAACGTCCTTGGATGAAGTCAGCAGAAATCACAGATGATGTTATCGAAGCTATCAAGTCTGAAAAGTACGACTTTATAAGATGTAACTTCCCTAACGGCGATATGGTAGGACATACAGGTAACATGGATGCCACCATCACAGGTGTTGAAGCCGTTGACTTGGGACTTGCAAGACTTATCAAGGTTTGCGACGAATACAATGTTACACTTTTGGTAACAGCAGACCACGGTAACGCAGACGAAATGCTTGAAAAGAACAAAAAGGGTGAAATTCAGGTTCGTACCGCTCACTCTCTTAACCCCGTTCCTTTCATCATTTATGATAAGAAGAACAAGTTCACCATCAAGGAAGGCAATTATGGCCTTGCAAACGTAGCTCCCACAGTAGCAACAATCTTTGGCCTTAAGGCTCCTGATTGCTGGGAAGCTTCAATGATCTAATAAGTATAAAGAAACCAACCCCGAGTGTATAAACGCACTCGGGGTTTTTTTGTTTTCGGCTATAAGTAAAACTTATCACTAACGATAAAATCAAACGATTTTTCAAACGTAAAAACTGATGGTAGTATAAACCCAACAAGAAAAAACGGAGGAACAACCGATGAAGACAGTAACAATTTCAACTAAAATCGATATGATGTGTAGCCGAATGTGTAGCTCCCGGGTAGGTATGATGGTGAGTAATCTTTCGGATGACCTAAGGTGCTCCGAAGGGATGCAGTTTTAAACTTGCATTGAGTATTTACCATTTGCCCGGGAGTAAAAACCTTCGGGTAATTTTTTTATAAAGAACACAAAATAAAAACCAAACAAAAACCACCAAACAAAAATTAAAAGAAAACAGGAGATTAAAAACATGAGCGAATATAAATTCGAAACATTACAGTTACACGTAGGACAGGAACAGGCAGACCCCGCATCCGATGCAAGAGCGGTTCCGATTTACCAGACAACATCTTATGTGTTTCACAACAGTAAACACGCAGCAGATCGTTTCGGCTTGGCAGATGCAGGCAATATTTACGGAAGACTTACAAACTCAACACAGGACGTTTTAGAAAAGAGACTTGCAGCACTTGAAGGCGGTAGCGCAGCTTTGGCACTTGCTTCGGGAGCAGCAGCAATCACATACACAATCGAAGCTTTGGCAGCAAACGGCGGCCACATCGTAGCACAGAAGACAATCTACGGCGGAAGCTTCAACCTTCTTTCACACACACTTCCTCAGTATGGCATCGAAACAACATTTGTTGATGCTCACAACTTAAGCGAAGTAGAAGGTGCAATCAAAGAAAACACAAGAGCAATCTACTTAGAGACACTTGGTAACCCCAACTCAGATATTCCGGATATCGATGCAATTTCAGAAATTGCTCACAAGCACGGACTTCCCGTAGTTGTTGACAATACATTCGGAACACCTTTCCTTATCAGACCTTTTGAACATGGTGCAGATATCGTGGTTCACTCAGCAACAAAGTTCATCGGCGGTCACGGTACCACACTTGGCGGTATCATCGTTGAATCCGGTAAGTTTAACTGGAAGGAAAGCGGAAAGTATCCTAACATTGCAGAAGCCAACCCCAGCTACCATGGAATTTCTTTCTACGACGCAGTTGGCCCCGCAGCATTTGTTACATACATCCGCGCTATCCTTTTAAGAGACACGGGCGCTAGCATTTCACCTTTCAACGCATTCCTTCTTTTACAGGGTGTTGAAACACTTTCATTAAGACTTGAAAGACATGCTGAAAACACAAAGAAGGTAGTTGAATACTTAAGCAAGCATCCTCAGGTAGAGAAGGTTAACCATCCTTCACTTCCCGAACATCCCGACCACAAGATTTATCAAAGATACTTCCCTAACGGCGGAGCTTCAATCTTTACCTTTAACATTAAGGGCACCAAGGAAGACGCTTGGAAGTTTATCGATAACTTAAAGATCTTTTCACTCCTTGCAAACGTAGCCGACGTAAAGAGCCTTGTTATTCATCCTGCATCAACAACTCATTCCCAGCTTTCAAAAGAAGAGCTTGAAGATCAGCAGATTTTTGAAAACACAATTCGCTTATCAATCGGTACAGAGCATGTTGATGATATAATCGCAGACCTTGAAAACGGATTTAAGGCCATTAAATAAGCTCCTAATAAAACGCAGGATTCCGAGTGCTCATGTGCACAAGGAGTCCTGTATTTAAAATCGACAGTAAATGATACAGAAAGAAGGAAACAAAAGTGAGTTTAAAAATTAATTCAGTATTGATTCACGGAGGAATAGACGGAGACGAGGTAACGGGCGCGGTTAACGTTCCCATTTACCAGACTTCCACCTACAAGCAAGACGGCATAGGAGAAAACAGAGGATGGGAGTATTCAAGAACAGGAAATCCCACAAGAGCGGCTGTTGAAAAGCTTATAGCCGACCTTGAAAAGGGAAAATACGGACTTGCTTTTGCATCCGGACTTGCCGCAATAAACACTGTTTTATCTTTATTTAAATCAGGCGACAAGCTTTTGGTATCAGACAATATCTACGGAGGAACCTTCAGAATCTTAGATAACGTATTTAAGAATTTTGGAATCACCTATAAAATCGTAAACACATCAAATTTGGATGAAGTGGAAAAAGAAATTGATGATACCGTTAAGGCTATCTACGTTGAAAGCCCTGCTAACCCGCTTTTGACAATTACCGATATCAAAGCGGTTTCAAAGATTTCTCATAAGCACAATAAGCTTTTGATAGTGGATAACACTTTCTTAACACCATACCTTCAAAGACCTTTAACACTTGGCGCCGACATTGTAATTCACAGCGGCACAAAGTACTTAGGA
>JAILCK010000067.1 GCA_024680435.1 Lachnospiraceae bacterium | reverse complement strand
GTAAAAAAGATTACGGGAAGTTCGATTTCAGCGTTTCTTTCGGCATCTGTTTTTTCACTTCTTCCCTTTAGAAGTGTGTATGGCAATATGCTGTCGGGGATTCCACTTTTACTCTTTTGCCTGCTAATTATTTCAGAAGATAAAAAGAGAGAACATGGCATAAATTTAGCTCGACTTTTTGCATATCTTGGATGCATTTACTATGCCGCATCGTCAAGTCTTGTTTTGATAGGATATGCGGTTTTGATTGTAATAGGCGTTTGGATGGTTATAAGGTGGATTAAGAATCGGCATTTTGATTTATCCTTTTTTACGGTCTGCTTGCTGATGGGCTTTACATATCTGTTTTTGAATTTGGATATTGTAAAGCAGGTCCTTTTTTCTGACGGTGTAAGAAGCCATAGAGAAGAATTTGTAATTGGCGGGAATGACTTTCTTTATGCACTAAAGAACTATTTGTTTTCAGGTGTGGCTTTAAATGAATCATTTCATAAATACATTTTTATAGCTATAATAGTTGCATTGCCTTTTGCTGTTTTGGGCCTAATAAAAAGAGAAAGTGTTTCCAAAGCGTATTTTATCGTGTCGATAATAATACTGATTCTGGCAGCGATTGCAGCTTCGCTTGGGTCACAAACCGTTGCGGCTTGGAAAGGCTCAAAAACGGGAATGCTTAGGTCATTCCAGGCTCAAAGGTTTTACCTGATACTTCCGGGGCTTTGGTATGTGCTTCTTGGAATATCAATTGCTTTAATTCTTAAGGGAATTACAAATATAAAAATAGTTTCTTTGGGCTTAGCAGTTTCGGTGTATATTCCAACACTTTTCTTTGTGGCAAAGAATCCTGATTGCATCTTTTATATGAATGTAAATCAGATAAACAATAAAAACATTACGGGCTATATTACGTGGGAAGCACTTTACTCAGAAGATTTGATGAGTAAAATAGATAGTGATATAGGGAAAGACAAATCCACATACAGAGTGGCGAGCATCGGCATTTGCCCGGTGGTGCCATTGATGCATGGATTTTACACAATAGACGGTTACTCAAACAATTACTCTCTTGACTATAAGCATGAATTTAGAAAAGTAATTGAAAAAGAGCTTGAGCTAAATGATTATAATGCTCAGTACTTTGACGACTGGGGAAACCGTTGTTATATGTTTTATCATGAATGGGGAAATGCGTTCTTTATAAATAAGCATGAAAACCTTGTGATAAACGATTTTGAGTTTAATTTAGAGAAAATGCGCGAAATGAATTGTCGGTACATTTTTAGCGCAGGTGAAATAAAATCTGCCGAAGAGAAGGGCATGACATTGGTCGGGGAATATGAGACCGACACAAGTTACTGGAGAATTTTTGTATATGAATTATGCGACGATGAGTAAAAAAGGAAAAGTGTGGTATTGCATTGTTGTAACAATGTTCTTCCTTGCTACAACTGCAGTGATTTTCTTTGTAAACAGATTTGTACACTTTCAGATGGATGACAACTGGTATTCCACATTTTTGTACAAAGACGAAAAAATTAAGAATTTCTTCGATATTTTCAAAGCTCAGAAATGGCACTATATGAACTGGGGCGGGCGAAGCATCACTCACACCATTTTGCAGCTTGTGCTTTTGTCGGGCGAACTTGTGGCAGATATCATTAACACTGTAATGCTGGTTTTAACAGGTGTGATTGTGACCTTCATGAGTGAAACTATGACTAGGCTTAAAAAAGGCTTTCCTGAAAGACTTCTTAGCGTAACAATAGTTATGACTATTCTTGTGGGTCTTAATCCAAACTGGAACTTAAGCCTTTGCTGGCAGTCGGGAGCTTGCAATTATTTATACATCACAGTATTCATTCTTTTGTTTATGTGGGTGTATATGAGAGAGATTCCGTACGATTGCTTTGGAAGCAAAGAGCCTTTATTTGGCGTTGGTCTTTGGATTATTCCCTTAGGACTTATTGCAGGTTGGAGTAATGAGAATATGGGTCCCGTAGCCTTTATATTTAGCGTGATGGCTATTCTTTACGTAAAGAAGGTTGGACACGTGGTAGAAGGCTGGATGATAACCGGTTCATTTTGCTCACTTTTAGGTAGTGTAGCCTGCATTTTAGCACCCGGAAATCTTGTGAGAAATGCAGAGATAGTAGATAATCACGGAATTATTTGGAAAGTTTACGAGCGACTTTACTATGAAGGTAAAGCGTCTTTTGAATATTTATTTATAGCGGTTTTGATATTGATAGTATCAATCGGAATATGTAAGTGCTTTTGCAATGTTTATATCGGAAGAGAAATAGTGTATGTAATCATATGTGCTGTTCTTTCGTGGGGCGCATTTATAGCATCGCCTCATTACCCTGACAGAGCTACTTACGGAACCCTTGCACTACTAACACTTGCAATTGTGGCGATATGGCCTAAAATATTTGAAAAGAAGCCACAGGCAAAAGGCTATGTATATTTAGGAGCCGGTTTTATATGGCTTCGCGCTATGTATTTCTTAGTGACATTTATTTGCTATAACTTAGGA
>JAILCK010000368.1 GCA_024680435.1 Lachnospiraceae bacterium | reverse complement strand
AAGAAGTATCGCTGGAGCAATTCACAGGGTAAATATGTTGAAGACGGCACTTATACACAAACCGCTATTTCCATTACAGCAAAAGTAACGGTAGGAAATAAGAGTAAAGACATAACATTCGAAGTTTCAATGCCTACGGATGATCAAATTGCATCAAGCGGACATGAAGGAAAGAAACTTCCGATTGTATTAAGCATTGATGGCGCGATAGAAGCTTATCAAAAGGCAGGTTTTGCGCAGGTTGCAATACCGGGTATTGTTTCAGACACCAGAACAAACGATTACGCTTGGGTAAAGAGATCAGGCACTTTCTATGACCTTTATCCTTATCAAAGAAACGGTGAAGGCGCATTAAAAGAAGTAAGCCATGAAATGGCGGTAGCCTGGGAGGTTTCTTTGATAATAGACGCTCTTCAGATGTGTGAGAAGAGTGAAAACGAAGCATATAATAATGCCGTTAAGGACGTTGATGTAGATAAATATGCCGTTACAGGATTTTCAATTAACGGTAAATGTGCATTTGTTGCGGGTGTATTTGACGATAGAATCGACGTAGTTATCCCCGGAGCTTCAGGAGCAACAGGAACATCTCCTTGGAGATATGTATACAGAGGTCAGGAATACGACTGGACCGGTACTGCCTATGAAGGAGCAGGCGTAGATTCTTATCAGGTAGCAGGCGGTACAGAGCTTATGGCACACTCCGTAAGGCACAACAGAGTGCGCACAACAGAGTTATTTAGACATTTCTTAAATCCCGGTCACTTTACAGAGTATGAAGATGGAGCCTACGGTTACGGCACACGTCTTCCCTTCGACCAAAACGATTTGGTGGCTACCCTTGCGCCAAGAGCCATTATCATAGAAAACACGGTTAACGACTATAATGACGGTTGTGTAAGCGATTGCTTATCCGCAGAAATTGCAAAATCGGTTTATAGAAACTTAGGCTTCAATGCCGATGACTTAATTAAATTTAACCTTAGAAACTTAAAGACAGGCGATCCTCACGGAAGTGACAGCACTCAAAGAGGCCGTTCTGCCGAATACTTAAATTACTATTTCTTTGGCACAAGCATGAGCGAAGGAACAGCTTCTTACTTAAACCAGGATCCTTACGCATTAAAGATTTCAAATGATAAGACTCAGACTCCTTACGATTACTACTGGGGCGGATTTAACACAATCACAGGCGGTAAGGACGGTGTAGACGGAAAAGACGGCTGGTATAACTATAAGTTCCCTGTGGTTTCTTCATCTCCTGCATCAACCGATGATGACGATGATGATGACGACAGAGTTACAGAAAGTCAAACTCAGGCTACAACAGCTCAGGTTACTAATGCGCCTGCGGTGGCTTTGCCTCAAAGAAATACTGTAACAACCGTTACACCTACTGAGGAAGAACCTGAAGAAGTAACCGTAGAAACCACTGAAACTACGACGCAGGAAATAAGCGAACCTGAAGTTCCAAAGACTGATTCTGTAGAAACTAAGGAAGAAAGTAAGGAACAGGCCATTGAAGATTCTGATGTGCCTCTTACAAACTTAGAGCCTACAAGCAAAGCGGTATGGCCTTGGATAGTGGGCATACTGGCAATTCTTGTAATCGGCGGCGGTTTATCCTACGCATATTATCTTAAAAAGAAAAGCATGAATTAAACAAAAAATGGGGCAGTCTAATAGCGGACTGCCCTGTTATTTTCTTTAAAGATATGATAAAGTGAAAAGAGTGAATTTTAGGGATAATGAAAACTGTTGGAGACAAAGATGAAGAAAAAAGTATTTATTGACGGAAGTGAAGGAACTACAGGACTTAGAATAAACGAAAGATTTGAAGGAAGGGACGATATAGAGCTTATAAAGATCGATCCGGACCTTAGAAAAGACCCTGCGGAAATAAAGAAAATGATTAACCAATCCGACATTACGTTTCTTTGCCTTCCTGATGCTGCGGCAATTGAGGCAGCAGAAATGGTCGAAAACGATAATACGGTTATCATCGATACATCCACAGCTCACAGAACTTTAGAGGGCTGGGCTTACGGATGCCCGGAGCTCTCTAAAGAGCATAGAGAAAAAATCAAAAATTCAAAAAGAATCGCCGTTCCCGGTTGCTATGCAACAGGCTTTATTATGGCAGCTTACCCTTTGGTAAATGAAGGCATCATGCCTAAAGATTATCCCGTAAGCATTTTTGCAATTTCAGGTTACAGCGGAGGCGGCAAGAAGCTTATAGGCGCCTACGAAGAAGAGGGAAGAGACAAAAAGTTTGACAGTGCAAGAGTCTACGGCCTTACCCAAAGCCATAAGCATTTAAAGGAAATGAAGGCGATTACGGGGCTTGATGCTGAGCCTTTGTTTGCCCCTTTAACCACAAATTACTATTCGGGAATGATAGTTGAAATTCCTGTTTACACAAAGCTTTTAAACAAAAAGAAAACGCCCGAAGAATTAAGAGACTTTTTGGCTGATTATTATAAAGATGAAAAGTTTGTACGCGTAATGCCTTTTAAGGAAGAAGAAAAAGAAGGCAATGTTCTTTTTTCTGACGCGCAATCGGGCTGGGACGGAATTGAAATATATGTAACGGGAAATGATGAAAGAGCTTTAATCATGACACGTTTTGATAACCTTGGAAAAGGCGCTTCAGGCGCGGCTGTTCAGTGTTTAAACATTGTCCTTGGCTGCAGCGAAGATAAGGGGCTTAATCTTTAATGAGCGGTAAATTATATGTGGTGGCAACACCTATCGGAAATCTTTCCGATTTTTCAAAAAGAGCGGTTGATGTGCTTAAAGAAGTTGATTTGATAGCTGCTGAAGATACAAGAAATTCAAGTATTCTTTGTAAGCAGTTTGACATTCACACTCCCTTAACCGCGAATCATAAATTTAACGAATTTAAAGCCGTGGACCGATTGGTTCAAGACATTCTTTCAGGAAAAAGCATCGCTGTCATTTCGGATGCGGGCACTCCCTGTATAAACGATCCCGGCTTCATTTTAGTGAAAGCCTGCGCAGACGCAGGAATAGAAGTGGTGGGGGTTCCCGGATGCTGTGCGGCGGCTACTGCGATTTCGGTATCAGGCCTTCCATCAGATTCTTTTTTATTCATGGGATTTTTCCCAAGAGAAAAGAAAGATGCGCTTAAACTGTTTGATTATATAGAAAACAATAAGACAGAAACCTATATCTTTTATGAATCTCCAAGAAGAGTAAAGGATACATTTTCGCTCTTATCAGAGAGCTTTCCCGATGCAAGGATTGCTCTTTGCAACGACTTAACAAAGCTACATGAAAAAATCTACAGAGGAACGGCAGCAGAAATATTGGCAGACTTAAATGCCAATCCCAATGCTGAAAAAGGCGAGTATGCCTTTTGCATGTATGTAGAGAAAAAAGAAAAAGAAAAGGATGAAAATGCACTCTCACTTGAAGCCATGCTTGTGGATGTAATGATTAAAACAGGCTGCTCTTTAAAAGATGCAATAAGCACCCTTTCAAATGATAAAAATGTGGAAGCGGGAAAAAAGGAAATATATCAGGCTTCTTTAAATTTAAAAGACCTGTTTTAA
>JAILCK010000331.1 GCA_024680435.1 Lachnospiraceae bacterium | reverse complement strand
TTAATAGAAGGGAACACTGATGCAGTCGAAACAAGGAAGTCCCACGCAAGAACAATTAAGGAATGCTTCACAAATTACTGATTGAGGTTACTATCATGAAGAAAAAAATAACTATAATCATTTCTGCCATGGCATTATGTTTGCTCTGCAGTTGCGGAGGCGTTACATCGGCGGAATCTGTTAGTAGTAAACTTTCCTGCTACCCGAACAAAGAGGAATTGTCCTCGGGATTATGTGCGGTTATCTACGATAACGCTCCTTTTACAGCTTATTTCTCCATCGATGAATCAAACAGAAATGAAGAATTGGTTTTCTCGGAAAGTTATAGCGCAACAATTGATTCTTTCAAAGTATATGATGATACTGATTTTGTTTTTGACTCATATGCCTTATCCGACATTGACAGTGATGGAAACGTCGAATTAATCTATCTTATTAAACATCCTGAATCATATGCATCGTTTTATGTTGTCTTCCATGAAGACTCCCAAGCTGTAAGTGCCTACTGCTTTTCTGACAGATTATTTTACATTTACGATGATAATTCAATATCTGCATCATTTGCGGCCTCAAGTGGGATTGATTACTTCATCACTTCTTTTGATGAGGAAAGAGTTAAGTTGGATGTCATCCTTTCCATTGATGGCGATGATTTTACAGTGCGAGGAAAATCTGTCCCCGAAGAAACTTACCGAAATGAATTAGATTCTCTTGATTCCAGCAGAAATCCCATGCCAATGATAACGGCTAAATAAAAGAATCCCGGATAAAAATCCGGGATTTTAAATTGCTTATTTTTTGTAGTCGTAGAAACCTTTTCCTGTGTTGATACCTGTTTCGCCTTTATCAATCTTTTCTTTTAAAAGCTTACAGATTTTGTTTTCAAGGCTTCCTTCAACCTTTGATTCGGGCTTCATGATGTGAATGTTGTATGCTGTCTCAAGACCTACGATATCAAGGATTTCGAAAGGTCCCTTAGGAGCGCCTGTTGCAAGTCTCCATGTAAGGTCGATTGTTTGAGGATCTGATACTTCGTTTGCCCAAAGTGCCTGAGCTGCGCCTAAGAAGGGCACAAGCATTGAGTTAAGAATGTATCCGGGCTGCTCTTTATTAAGCTTTAAGGGCACCATGTTAATGTCAGCTGCAAAGGCAACTACCTTATCATAGATTGCCTTATCTGTTCCGGGATGTCCCATAACTTCGGCTGTATTGTTTTTCCAAATAGTGTTTGCAAAGTGAAGAGATAAATACTTTTCAGGTCTTCCTGTATACTCTGCAAATCTGCTTGGAAGCATTGTTGATGAGTTTGTAACAAGAATTGTCTTTTCAGGTAAAAGGTCTTTCATCTGCTTATAAACACCGATTTTTGCTTCGGGATCTTCAGACATTGATTCAATCACGATATCAGCGTCTGAAACAGCCTTTGCCATATCAAGCTCAATCTTTATATTGTTTTTAAGGTTTTCTTTTCCGACTTTTACAAGTTCATCAATCTTTTCAGCGGTGATTCCGTCCCATGTCTTAATCATTCCTCTGGGATAGAGCATCTTTCCGATGGGATTTGAAATAAGCGCTTTAGCTGCTTCCAAATCCTTAAGCATCATATCGGAATACATTTCAATCTTTGGAGTGGTACGTCCGATAGAGCTTTCGCTTCTGAGCCAAAATGTTACCTTGTGACCTGTGTATGCACACATAAGGCCGATCTGAGTGCCAAGGACACCGCCTCCGGCCACTACTACGTTTTGTAATTCCATAATAAAACCTCCAACTACGTAAATTTTCCCATACCGATATTTTTACATATTTAGAGGAAATAAACTATACTTTTTTTAGCTTCTTTTAGGAAATTTTTGTTAAAAGAAACCTTTCTTAGTTTAGCCTATCTTCCAACTTACGGCTTTTCTTCTTCCTGTGATGAAGTTTTTGTATATTCCCTCCTGCTTCATAAGCTCGTCATGCTTACCCTTTTGAACGATTTTTCCTTTATCCACCACGATGATCTGGTCTGCATGTCTTACAGTCTTAAGCCTGTGAGCAATCATAATGATGGTCTTTTTCTTTGTAAGATTCTCTATAGCTTCAGTAAGTTCCTTTTCGTTTTCAGGGTCCACATTTGCCGTTGCTTCATCAAGAATGATGATTGGCGCATCCTTCATAATGGCGCGGGCTATGGCGATTCTTTGACGTTCTCCTCCCGAAAGTGTGGCTCCGCCTTCACCGATAACCGTATCGTATCCGTTGGGAAGTGCTGATATAAAGTCATGGCAGGCTGCTTTCTT
>JAILCK010000324.1 GCA_024680435.1 Lachnospiraceae bacterium | reverse complement strand
TGTGGACTTAAAGAAATCATTTGCCATTTCATGCAACTCATCCTTTGGTAACATCGGTTTAAAGCTTGATAGAGATAAGTTTCAAAATACACTTGACGACCTTTTATTTAACGCTGAACTTCCTCTTTCAATGAACTATTCGGAAAGTACAGCAAAGGTATCAAATGACTTTGATGAGATTACGATGGTAAGAACCGCATTCGGTCAGGGTGATACCCTTATGACTCCTATGCATTTAAACATGATTACTTCAGCCATTGCAAATGAAGGTAAAATCATGAAGCCTTATCTTGTATCAAGTGTGGTAAATTCCAATATGAATACCGTTAAAGAATTTGCACCGTCAGAATATAAGACAGTTTTAAGCAAAGAAGAAAGCGATATCGTTAAGGAAATGATGCGTGCCGTTATTACAAGCGGAACAGGTAAAAAGCTAAACAATGATAAATATACGGTATGCGGTAAAACAGGTTCTGCAGAATTTAGTGATTACAGTAAATCGACCCACTCATGGTTTACAGGATTTGCGCCTATGGACGATCCTGAAATCTGCGTCACCATTATATTGGAAAACGCCGGTTCAGGTAACCTTTATGCCGTTCCCATGGCAAAGAAAATATTTGATGAATACTTCAGAAGGTTTGATACTTCCGAATATAAGGAAGAATAGTTAGTCAGGAGGGATTGAAATGAAAGAATCAATCAGCTGCGGCGGTATTGTTATATACCGAGGAAAAATACTATGTTTATATAAAAACACAGGCGAAAGATATAAAGGCTGGGTGCTTCCGAAAGGCACAATGGAAGAGGGAGAGACCAAAGAAATGACAGCCGTAAGAGAAGTCAAAGAAGAGTCCGGCTCTACCGCCGAAATTATTAAATATATCGGTGAAACAAGCTATAAATTCAAAGTCGGAAACGAAGAGATAACCAAATACGTCCACTGGTTTTTGATGCAGACAGATTCTTTTTACTCAAAACCACAAAGAGAAGAATTCTTTTTAGACTCCGGTTTTTACAAACTTCACGAAGCATACCATCTTTTAAAATATGACAATGAGCGGGATATCCTTGAAAAAGCATATGATGAATACAAAAAGATCAAACAAAGCGGACAATGGAACGATAAATAATCTTATTATTTCTGATAATCTTTATTTTGATGGAGATAAGAGAAAGGCACGTGAACTTATAAATAAGTTTACAGGCAATGTACTTACTAAGAAATATTACCTTGTTTGCTTTCTTAATGAAGAAAACAAACCGGTTATTTTTGGATCAAATATGCTTAGAAATAAGCATTATCAGGGCAAAAGGATTGAACTTGCGGGAATATTTAAATCAGAAGATGATGCTTTTGAATACATTCGCTGTATAGTTTCTTTATCCTTACGAAAGTTTAAGGAACTTAAGTTTAAAGAAACAATAAATACTTTCGACCCTTCCGATGTCGCTAACTTGTTTTATAATGAGGAAAATCTTTAATGGCTGCATTCTTACATATTCTATTAATAATTGCATATGTGCTTTTGGGAATTCTGGCCTTGATACTTCTTTTGTTGTTTTTGGCTCTGTTTTTTCCAATCGGATATAGAGTTAAAGCGTACTACAAATCAGGCGATGAATATTCTGTTAAAACTACCGGTGGATGGCTTTTTCATATCTTACATTTTTCTTTTGACATTAATCGTGAACAAAAGTTTTATCTTAGATTTTTTGGAATTAAATTAAAGAAAAATAGCAAGCAGAATGATGAGAAAGAAATAAAGATAAAAGAGAAACCTACAGGCGAAGATGGAAAAAAGTCTGAAATTGCTGATGAAGATTTTAATCCCGAAAAGAATGAAGACGAATCTGAATCTAATAATAATGGTTTAACTAAAAACGGAAAGTATGATAAAATTAAAAAGTATATTGAACTGATTCAATCTGATTTATTTAGCAGAGCCTTTGAGAAGGGTAAAGAATCAATCATTCGTTTACTTAAACACATTTTACCAAGAAAATGGAATTTAGATGCACTTGTTGGTTTTGAAGATCCTTCCGTTACGGGGCAGATTCTTGTGTATTACAGTGCACTTATTCCATTTATAGCTTCTCATGTTCGCATCAGGGGTGACTTTGAAAATGTCGTCACAGATGTAAAGCTTGATGCAAAGGGAAGAATCACTCTGATAGTATTACTTACAGTTTTACTGTCGGCATATTTTAATAAAGACATTAAAAGGGTTATTAAGTTACTTAGGGAGGTATAATTCATGTCTGAAAAGAAATCGGAGAACATTATCGAATCTTTGTTAAAGGGAATGGATACAATAATGTCTACAAAAACCGTAATCGGAGAACCCACAAAGATTGATGACACAATTATTCTTCCGCTTGTTGACGTTTCATTCGGAATGGCTGCGGGAACATGCGAGAACACAAAGAAAGCAGGAGACGGTGGCGGTATCACCGGTAAGGTAACGCCTAGCGCCGTTTTGATAATTAAAAACGGAACCACAAAACTTGTTAATGTTAAAAATCAGGATGCTCTTTCAAAAGCTCTTGATTTGGTGCCCGATGTAATTGATAAGATTGCTGATATGTCAAATAAAAAGAACATGCCCTCAAACGAAGAAGCAATCGATAAAGCATTTCCAAAGGAGGACACCTGATGGCTGAATCTTTCGAAGAGGTACTTTTAAGTAATGATGTTGAAAAACTGAATGAATTAAAGCGCTGGCTTTTCGAAGAGAATATCAGACTTGAATTAAGGCAGAAAGAAATTAACGATCTTCATAAAAAATTCCTTGATGAGCGTGTTCAATTTGTCGAGGAAATGAAGCAAATTAATCTTCGGAATGTTAAAGAAAGAAAAAGATTAAAGGACGAAGAAAAGTTCTTTGATAAAAAGATGGAAATATTGCAAAGTGGGTTTGCTGCCTTGGAAGCAGACCGTAAGAAATTTGCAAAAGAGAAACTTGCATATGAGGCTGAAAGAAAAGTTCGTTCAGACTATTATGATGAAGAATTCAGTATGAATTTGTCCGGTTCTTTATTTGCCGGGGTAACTAATCCTTTGGCGTTAAAGAAAAGATACAGAGACTTACTTAAAATCTTTCATCCGGATAATTTGTGCGGAGATACCAATATGGTAACGATAATCAATAAAGAGTATGAGAAATTGAAAAATGAGATTGATTATCCTTTCAGATCTGCTAAATAAGCAAATAAACAAAAAAAGAAGAGAACCGATTGGTTCTCTTTTTTAATGATATCAATTTTGAATTAAGCTCTTTCTACTTTACCGGATCTTAAACATCTGGTACAAACATGAAGCTTCTTTGTGGTTCCGTTAACCTTGCAGGTAACAGACTGGATGTTCGAGCCCCACATTCTGCTGGATTTTCTATTAGAATGGCTTACATTATTTCCAAAATGAATACCTTTACCGCAAACTGCACATTTTGCCATATCTTAGCACCTCCTTAAAGCCTTGAATCTTTGCGAAACTCGCAACATAAAGATATTATCAGATAAACTTTTAAAATGCAAGTGAAAAATTAAAATAGAGTAAAATAGGTAAAAATGTGGTTTCTTTTTTCTTATAAAGCGGTTATAATATCTAAGGCATACAGTTAAGTAAGTTAATAAAACAAACGGAGGTGGCATATATGAAAGGTTCTTCCATGGATACTCATTTGGGTAATGTGGTTATAGATCCCAGTGTAATTATGCAGTACGCCGGTTCGGTAGCAGTTGAATGTTTCGGAATTGTTGGAATGGCAAATGTTAACGTCAAAGATGGTTTGGTTAGATTGCTTAAGATCAACTCTGCAGATATTTGCAGAGGTATCAACGTATCATTGACTGAATCGCGTAAACTTGCCCTTGATTTTCATATAATAGTTTCTTATGGTGTCAGTATTCATGCTGTTGTTGAAAATCTTATTAATAATGTCAAATATAAAGTAGAAGAATTCACCGGTCTTGAAATCGGTAAAATCAACGTTTTCGTGGAAGACGTTAAAGTGATTGACTAGGAGGATGTTGATTTGGCAACAAATACGATAAATGCTGAATTGCTTGCAAAGATGTTCTTGGCAGGCGCTAATAATCTTGAATCAAAAAAAGAATGGATTAACGAATTAAACGTGTTCCCTGTTCCCGATGGTGATACAGGTACAAACATGACTATGACTATTATGTCTGCCGCAAAGGAAGTTATGGCATTACAGTCAACCAATGACATTACAATGCCGGCTCTTTGCAAAGCGATTTCTTCGGGATCCCTTAAAGGCGCAAGAGGTAACTCCGGTGTTATTCTTTCTCAGCTTTTAAGAGGTTTTTCAAGTATCGCTAAAACAAAGGAAGTAATTGACATTCCTGTTATAGCAGAAGCTTTCACAAAGGCCGTTGAGACCGCTTATAAGGCTGTCATGAAGCCTAAAGAGGGAACAATCCTTACAGTGGCAAAAGGTGCATGTGAAAAGGCTAATGAGCTTGCTGATTCAGGTGCAAGCGATATGGAAGCTTATTTAAAAGAAATCATTGAGCATGCAGAATATGTTTTAAGCCAGACTCCCGAAATGCTCCCTGTTTTAAAACAGGCAGGAGTTGTAGATTCAGGCGGACAGGGCTTGGTGGAAGTAATGCACGGAGCTTTCGATGCTTTCCTTGGTAAAGAAATAGACTTTAGTGCTTTTAACAAGCAGTCAGGCGATAAAAATGAAGAAGTATCGGAAGAAGCTTCAAGTATTAAGTATGATTACGATACTGAGTTTAATATTATTTTAGACAAGACTTTTAATATTAAGCATGAGCTTGATTTTAAGACTTTCCTTGAAACAATCGGTGATTCAATCGCTTTGGTTGTAGATGAAAACGTTGTAAAGGTTCATTTTAATACAAATGATCCCGGTCTTGCCATCCAAAGAGGTATTAAGTTTGGCGCGCTTTCCGACATCAGGATTGATAATATGAGGCTTGAACGCGAAGGAATAAAGGCCAATGCGTTAAAGAAAGAAGAGCCTGCGAAAGACTTTGGATTTATTTCTGTATCAGCCGGTGAAGGATTAAGTGAAATCTTTAAAGGATTAGGCGTTGATTATGTTATTGAAGGCGGTCAGACCATGAATCCTTCAACAGAGGATTTTGTCGATGCCATCGGTAAGATAAACGCTAAAACGATTTTCATTCTTCCAAATAATAAAAACATTATTATGGCGGCAAACCAGGCTCAATATCTTGTTGAAGGAAAAGAAGTTATCGTAATTCCCACAAAGACTATTCCTCAGGGTATTACGGCAATGATTAACTTTGCTCCCGATCTTTCTTCAAAAGAAAACGAAGAGACCATGGTGGAAGAAATCAAGAATGTTAAGACAGGTCAGGTTACATACGCTGTCAGAGACACTCAGATTGATGATAAAGAAATCAAAGAAGGCGATTTCATGGGAATTGGCGATAGCGGCTTATTAAGCGTTAGCTCCGACATGAATACGGCAGTTTTTGAAATGATAGATGAAATGGCAAAAGATTCAGACGTTGAACTTTTCAGCATTTATTACGGCCGTGAAGTCACAGAAGATCAGGTTAAAAAGATCGAAGAATACATTAACGAAAAGTATTCTAAATGTGATGTTGAAATCAATTCAGGCGGTCAGCCGATTTACTATTACATTATTTCTGCTGAATAAGCACATACCCCGAAGTTTTTGCTTCGGGGTATTTTTTTAGGGGTATTATGAACAATAATCAATCTTTAAGTTCTATAAAAGGCGTTGGCGGAAAAACATTCGAACTATTTAATAAAATAGGCTTATTTACGGTGGATGATATATTAAATTATTATCCCCGTACTTATGATAAGTATGAAAGAATAACATCTACAAAGGATTCTTTGGCAAATTCACGCAACGCTGTTTTTGCCACCGTAAAAAGTAATCCTAAACTTACCCGTTTTTCGGGAAAGTCCATTATTTCGTTCTTCATTTATGATGAATACGGCACTTTTGAAGTAAGATTCTTTAATGCACCTTATATGCTTAAAGCGTTCAAAGTAGGAGATAAGAAAGTATTCAGGGGGTATTTAAAGCTATTTAGAAATACTCTTATTTTAGAGCAGCCTAAAACCTATGATTATGATGAATACTTTAAACTTCAGGATGTAATAACTCCAATTTATGCTCTTACAAAGGATCTTTCAAACCTAAAAATATCAAAAACAGTTTCAGGGGCACTATCGGTTGCTTCTTTAGATAAAGATTATTTAACAATTGAAGAATGCGATGAAATGACAATGCTTCCTATGCCCTTGGCAAAAGCAAGTATTCATTTTCCTAAAGATGAAGAAGACTTATACAAAGCAAAAAGAAGAATTATCTTTGATGAGTTTTTGTGCTTTATTCATGCCACAAAAAGTAAAAACATAGAGAATATTAAGCTAAAAAATAACTTTAAAATGATTGAAACCGCCGATTGTAAGCGCCTTTGTGATTCTCTCCCCTATGAACTTACAAATGCGCAAAAGAAGGCCTTTAATGATATTTCAAGTGACATGTCATCCGATAACTTAATGAACAGGCTTGTTCAAGGCGATGTGGGTTCTGGTAAAACAATTGTAGCAATACTTTCTTTGCTTATGTGCGCTTCAAACGGTTACCAGGGCGCTATGATGGCTCCTACGGAAGTCCTTGCAAGGCAACATTATGAAACCGTAAAGAAATTAACCGATAGGTATTCTTTATGTTTAAAGCCTGTTTTGCTTACCGGTAAAATGTCAGCTAAAGATAAAAAAGAAGCTTTAAAAGAGATTTCTATCGGAGAATGTAATTTAATAATAGGAACCCAGGCTTTAATTCAAGATAATGTTGAATTTAACAACTTGGCACTTGTTATTACAGACGAACAGCACAGATTCGGCGTTCGCCAGAGAGAAGCATTAAAAAATAAGGGACTTGAGCCACATTTACTTGTAATGAGTGCAACACCGATTCCAAGAACTTTGGCTATGATTATGTTTGCAGGTTTATCTGTATCTATTATTGATGAGCTTCCCAAAAACAGAATTCCCATATCGAATTGTGTTATTGATTCTTCTTTCAGAGAAAAGGCTTACAAAAAGATTCAAAGTGAACTTGATAAAGGGCGTCAGGCTTATATCATTTGCCCGATGGTTGAAGATAATGATGAAGATGAACTTTTATTAAAGAGCGTTGAAACTCATTCAAAAGAAGTGAAAGAATACTTTGGAGAAAAAGTAAATGTAGGCACGCTCACAGGCAAAATGAAACCTGATGAAAAGACAAGAATCATGGAATCATTTAAAGAAGGTAACATTGATATTTTGGTTGCCACAACGGTTATAGAAGTAGGTATCGATGTCCCCAATGCCTCAGTTATTTTGATTGAAAATGCCGAGCGATTTGGATTATCACAGCTTCATCAGTTAAGAGGAAGAGTGGGAAGAGGAGAATATCCTTCTTTTTGCATGCTTTTATCGGATTCAAAGAATGCTCTTACAAAGAAACGTCTTGATGTATTGAATAAATCAAATGACGGTTTTGTTATTGCGGAAGAAGACATGAAGCTTAGGGGCCCGGGAGAATTAAACGGAATAAGGCAAAGCGGCGAATTGCAATTCGGTATTGGGGATATTTATGAAGACTCTGATATCCTTATGCTTGCTGCAGATAAGTATGATTCATTAAAGGAGCGCATTCCCAAGCAACAAATAAAAACAATTGACTTTAGGACAATCTGACATTAAAATTAGTTTGTTTGAATATTTAAAAATGAGGGCGAAATTTTGGCTAAAAAAGTTGCAATAGTAACAGATTCCAACAGTGGTATTACTCAAGAAATGGCAAAGGAATTAGGTGTATATGTGCTTCCCATGCCTTTTATGATTGACGGTAATGACTACTATGAAGATATAAATCTTACTCAAGAACAATTCTACGATATGCTTTTAAATGACTGCGTAATATCCACCAGTCAGCCGTCTCCTGACGATGTCATGAAATTATGGGATAAGCTTTTAAAAGAATATGATGAAATTGTTCATATTCCCATGAGTAGTGGATTGAGTGGTTCTTTTCAGACAGCAAGAATGCTTGCGGAAGATTATGAAGATAAGGTTTATGTTGTAAACAATCAAAGAATATCCGTTACCATGAAGCAGTCTGTTTTGGATGCTTTAAATCTTGCAAATGAAGGAAAAAGCGCAAAAGAGATTTACAGGATTTTAGAGGATGATAAGTTTAATTCAAGTATTTACATTATGGTAGATACTCTTAAATACTTATCGCGTGGAGGACGTCTTACTCCCGCAGCCGCAATGATCGGTCAGCTTTTGAAAATCAAACCTGTTTTACAAATACAAGGTGAAAAGCTTGATGCCTTTGCAAAGGTAAGAACAATAGGGCAGGCCAAAACAACAATGCTTAATCAAACGATTAAAGACATTGTTGAAAGATATAAATGCTCTGATGATGGAAGCGGAGTTAAGATTTTCGTAGTTTACTCACACAGTGATGAAAACGCCCTTCCTTTCTTAGAAGAAGTAAAAGAGAGGTTTCCAAAGGCCGAGGTATTTCTTGACAGGTTATCACTTTCCGTAAGTTGCCATATAGGTCCCGGAGCTCTTGCAATAGCAATAACAAAGAATATGTAAAAATTTACACGATGTAGTTTGGCTCAAAGCCTAGTGCACTACATCGTGTGTTTTTTTGTTTCTTTATAATCACTTTTGTGCTATACTAAATTAGTCTAAATATGACAAAAGATTTGTTTTTGAGAGGAAGTACTATGGGTAAGAATACTTATGATGCAGAGAGTATAACGGTCTTAGAAGGACTCGAAGCTGTAAGAAAACGTCCCGGTATGTATATCGGTAGTGTTTCTACACGTGGTCTCAATCATTTGATATATGAAATCCTTGATAACTCCGTAGATGAACATCTGGCAGGTTTTTGTACGGAAATTAAAGTAATCTTGGAGGCCGACGGTTCAGCCACTGTCAGTGATAACGGACGTGGTATTCCCGTTGGTATGCATAAAAAGGGTATAAGTGCAGAAAGATTGGTATTTACCACCCTTCATGCAGGCGGTAAATTCGACAATTCATCATACAAAACAAGCGGTGGTCTTCATGGTGTAGGTTCATCGGTTGTTAATGCACTTTCAAAGCATTTAAGCGTTACCGTAAAAACAGGCGGATTTGTTTATGAAGATAAATACGAAAGAGGAAATCCCATCATAGAGCTTGAAAAGGGATTGCTTCCTGTAATCGGTAAGTCAAAAGAAACAGGAACTTGTGTTAATTTTCTTCCCGATGATGAAATATTTGAAAAAACGCGCTTTAAAGAGGACGATATAAAGAATCGTCTTCATGAAACCGCTTATTTAAATCCCGGACTTACCATTTACTATGAAGACAGAAGAAAAGAGGAAGTAGAGGCTCAAACATTCCATGAACCCGACGGTATAATCGGTTACATTAAGGATATGAATAAGACTGCCGAGACGATTCACGATGTTATCTATTTTAAAGGAATGAGCGATAATATCGAAATTGAAGTGGCATTTCAATATATTAATGAATTCCACGAAAATGTAATGGGCTTTGTTAATAATATTTATACACTTGAAGGCGGTACTCATATTACAGGTTTTAAATCCGCTTTTACAAATATTATAAACAGCTACGCAAGAGAACTTGGGATACTTAAAGAAAAGGATCAAAACTTTACAGGTACCGATGTTCGAAACGGTTTGACTGCCGTAGTATCAATTAAACATACGGATCCCAGATTTGAAGGGCAGACAAAGACTAAGCTTGATAACCAGGATGCAGCAAAGGCTGTATCAAAGATTACAAATGACGAACTGGTTCGATACTTTGACAGAAATTTAGAGACGCTAAAAAGTGTTATCGGTTGTGCTGAAAAAGCGGCCAAGCTTCGTAAAACAGAAGAAAAGGCCCGCACCAATATGCTTTCAAAGCAGAAGTATTCCTTTGATTCAAACGGTAAGCTTTCTAATTGTGAATCAAAAGATGCAAAGAAATGTGAAATCTTTATCGTAGAAGGTGACTCCGCCGGTGGCAGCGCCAAAATGGCAAGAAACAGAATGTATCAAGCTATCTTACCTATCAGAGGTAAAATATTAAACGTAGAAAAAGCAAGTATAGATAAGGTTTTGGCAAATGCCGAAATCAAAACTATGATTTACGCTTTCGGATGCGGATTTTCAGAAGGCTACGGTAACGACTTTGATATAACAAAACTTCGTTACGATAAGATTATTATTATGGCCGATGCCGATGTAGACGGTGCTCATATTTCGACACTTCTTTTGACATTGTTCTTTAGATTTATGCCTGAGCTTATTTATGAAGGCCATGTATATATCGCAATGCCTCCGCTTTATAAAGTAATTCCTCAAAAGGGCGAGGAAGAATATCTTTACAATGACGAAGCATTGGAAAAATATAAAAAGACTCATAATGTTTCTTATAAATTGCAAAGATATAAAGGTCTTGGTGAAATGGACCCCGAACAGCTTTGGGAAACAACCTTGGATCCTCAAAGGAGACTTTTAAAGAGGGTGGGAATAGAAGATGCCAAGCATGCATCCGAAACCACAGAATTGTTAATGGGACTTGAAGTTCCACCCAGACGTACATTTATTTATGAAAATGCAAACGAAGCGGAGCTTGATGTATAAGTTATGAAAAAAGAAAAAGCTGAAGTCTTAAACGAAGAAGACAGAATTATACAAACCGAATACTCGGATGTCATGAAAAAATCCTTTGTAGATTACGCCATGAGTGTTATTATTGCAAGAGCTCTTCCGGACGTAAGAGACGGTCTTAAGCCGGTTCAAAGACGTGTTTTATACGACATGAACGAGCTTGGCCTTAAATATGATAAGCCACATAGGAAAAGCGCCCGTATCGTAGGTGATACCATGGGTAAATATCACCCCCACGGTGACAGTTCCATTTATGAAGCCTTGGTCGTAATGACACAGAACTTTAAAAAGGGTATGCCTCTTGTAGACGGGCATGGTAACTTTGGTACCGTTGAAGGTGACGGCGCCGCTGCAATGCGTTATACGGAAGCCAGGCTTGAAAAGATTACTCAGGAAGCTATTTTAGCAGATCTTGATAAAGATGTTGTTGATTTTACCGACAACTTTGATGCAACGGAAAAAGAACCCACTGTTTTACCCTGCAGATTTCCAAATCTCTTGGTAAACGGTTCTGAAGGTATTGCCGTTGGTATGGCAACAAATATTCCGCCTCATAATTTCGGAGAAGTGGTGGAAGCCTGCAAGGCCTATATGAAAAACAATGATATTACTTCAAAAGAACTTATGAAGTATATCAAGGGGCCCGATTTTCCCACAGGCGGAATTGTCGTTAACCAGTCCGAACTTGCCGAAATCTATGAAACAGGCATGGGTAAAATCAAGGTTAGAGGTAAAGTAGAAGTTGAGGAATTAAAGGGCGGAAAAACTAATGTTGTCGTTACTGAGATTCCTTACACAATGATTGGTGCAAACATCGCTAAATTTTTAAACGATGTTGCTACATTAATTGATACAAAGAAAACTAACGACGTTATAGATATTACCAACCAGTCAAATAAAGACGGTATAAGAATTGTTTTTGAACTTAGAAAAGATGCAAATCCTCAGAACTTTATCAATCTTTTGTATAAAAAGACACGTTTGGAGGATACCTTCGGATTTAA
>JAILCK010000323.1 GCA_024680435.1 Lachnospiraceae bacterium | reverse complement strand
TCAGGATACAGAACCGATTCTGAAAACTCTGAGTGGTGGAAAGTGTACCAAAGCGAAGAGTTTATTATGAATGCATTTGTTTTTGCAAACAAATATGCCCCTTCAGACCTTGAATTGTATTATAATGATTATAACGAATGTACCCCTTCAAAAAGAGCTCAGATTATAAAGCTTATAGAAAGTGTAAAAGAAACTGAGGGTGCAAGAATCGATGCCTTTGGAATGCAGGGGCATTATGATATGTCTTATCCATCCGAGAGTGAGTTTAAAAAATCTCTGGATGAATATGTTGAGGCTGTCGGAAAGATTCAAATAACCGAGTTTGATATTAAATCAACTACAGATTTTTCAAAAATAGATGACGGATTAAATAAAGAGAACGAAAAGCTTAAAAAGAGATATGAACTGTTTTATAAAGCTTTATGTGATAAACAGTCAAAGAATCCAAAGAGTGTGGAAGGCATTACGTTCTGGGGAACGGTAGACCATTATTCATGGCTACAGCACTTTAACGGTGCCGGTGGCGGCAGTACAGAAGGCTTAAAGCATATACCTTTGCTTTTTGATGATAAATATGAACCAAAGCCTTGTTTCTATGTTTTTGCTAACATTGAATAAAACGGAGGAAAAGTATGAACAAAGCAGTTAATCCCATTTTGGCAGGTTTCTATCCCGATCCGTCAATTTGCGCTGTCGGAGAAGACTTTTACATTGTTAATTCAAGTTTTTCTTATTTCCCCGGGCTCCCTATTATGCATAGTAAAGATCTTGCTCATTGGGAACAGATAGGAAATGTTCTTACAAGAGAATCTCAACTTCCTTTAGGTACCGAAGAAATATCAAGAGGTCTTTTTGCACCTACAATCAGATACTATAAGGGAACTTTCTATGTTATTTGCACTAACGTAACAAAAGGCGGAAATTTTGTTGTCACTTCAAAGAATCCCGAAGGACCTTACAGCGAACCTCATTATTTAGAGGGCGCTGACGGAATTGATCCAAGCCTTTTCTTTGATGAAGACGGTAAGTGCTATTATATCGGCACCCATCCAAATCCTGAAGGATGTAAATACGACGGCGACTGGTATATATACATTCAGGAACTTGATATTGTTAATTTTAAACTTATCGGTGAACCTAAAAACGTATGGAATGGTGCTATGAAGGGCGTACATTGGCCCGAAGGCCCTCACCTTTATAAGATAGGCGAGTATTACTATATTCTTCATGCCGAAGGCGGTACGGGTCCTGACCATGCTATCAGCGTGGCTCGTTCTGAAAATGTTTTTGGCCCCTATGAAAACAACTTTAAAAACCCCATCTTTACCCACAGACATTTAGGCAAGGAATGCCCTATAAAATACGTGGGTCACGGTGATTTGGTTAAAACAAAGAATGATGAATGGTATATCGTGTGTCTTGGCGTAAGACCGACTCACGGCTACACCACAATGGGAAGAGAAACCTTCCTTGCAAAGGTTGATTTTGAAGACAATTGGCCTGTTGTAAATTGCGGAGTGGGAATACTTACGGATACTGTAGACGTTAATCTTGATGTCTTTAGGCCTGAGAGTGAAAAGAACCCTGTTCCCAACACCACAAAGAACTATGATTTTGACAAGATGGAAGAACTGACTTCCGATTTCCTTCAGATAAGAAATCCTGTTAAAGATTCCTATAAGCTTACAAAAGAAGGGTTGCTCTTAAAATTTGGAAAAGACGAGCTTACCGACACAAAGCATCCTACATTCCTTGGAATCAGACAGGATACAAAGAACTTTAGATTCAGAAGCAAATTGGATGTGTCGAATCTAAACAACGGCAAACGCGCAGGTATCTGTATTTATCAAAACAGTAAGTTTCAGTTAAGGTTTGAAGCTACGGATAAAGAAGTAAATATTATTCTGGTAACAGAGGGTCAGGAAACAGAGATTGATACATATCCCATATGGGGAAACATTGTTTCTTTATGCTTCATTGTTTCGGACCTTACGGCTTCCGCTATGGTAAAAACAGAGCAGGGTACCAAAATAATTAAAGAAAATATCGGACTTTCGTCTTTGTCAACCGAGGTTGCCGGAGGCTTTGTGGGATGTACACTTGGGCTTTACGCAATAGATACAGACGCAAAAGAAGATGAGTACGCTTTGTTTAAATATTTATCTTACGAACGCGATTAACAAAGAGGCGGTGAATTACATTCACCGCTTTTTTTGAAACGGCTACTGTGATATGATGTAAGAATGAAGGACGAAAGAAAAGTAGATTGTAAAAAAATTGAACGAATGATTCCAAGGTACTTGGATAATAAGCTTTCTGTTTATGAAATGCAGGTTATGCTTGACCATATGAGGGAATGCAAAAACTGTAAAGAAGAGCTCACTATTCAGTACATGGTTTCCGAAGGTCTTAATAAGGCTGAAGTCGAAAATGATTACAATTTGCTTCAGAGTCTTGAAAACAAAATAAATGATTCCTATAAGCAGATTAAGTCTCATGATTTTCTTTATTTTGGATTCGTGTTTTGTATCATTGCCATAGTATGCCTTGTTATTGGCTCTGTGGTTACGATTATTCTATAGGTTAAGGGGTTTTACATTTGAAAATATTACTTATCGACGGAAATTCTATGATGAACCGAGGATTCTATGCATTGCCGCTTCTTGATAAAAACGGCGTTTATACCAATGCAGTCCTCGGGTTTTTAAATATATTGCTTAAAACAATCGAAGAAGAAAAGCCTGAATATCTGACGGTTGCCTTTGACGTTCATGCTCCGACTTTCAGACATGAGATGTTTAAAGAGTATAAAGGAACAAGAAATGCAGCACCTTCTGAACTTATTTCGCAGTTTCCCATAATGGAAGAAGTATTGACTTCTATGGGTGTAAATATCGTAAAGCAGGCGGGATTTGAAGCAGACGACCTTCTTGGTACTTTGGCTAAGAAATCTGAAATAGAAGGTCTTGATGTCACTCTTTTATCGGGAGACAGAGATTTACTTCAGATTGCTTCCGATAAGATTAAAATAGCCATTCCCAAAACATCAAAGGGCGTAACGGAGACTCATTACTACTATGCGAAGGATGTAATCAATGAAAAGGGAGTTACCCCCTTAGAATTTATTGAAGTAAAGGCCCTTCAAGGAGATACAAGCGATAATATTCCCGGAGTTCCGGGAGTCGGCCCCAAAACCGCGGAAGGCTTGATTCAAAAATATCACAGCTTAGAAAACCTTTACGATCATTTGGATGATTTAAAGGGAAAGAAAGCTTTATATGCAAATCTATCGGAAAATAAGGACAATGCTTTCTTTTCGAGAACTCTTTCAAGAATTGAAATCAATGCTCCCGTCGATTTGGAACTTCAAAAAAGTGAATGCAAAAATCTTTTAAATGATAACTCAATGGAAGTTTTATTAAAGTATTCACTTAGAAAAGTGATTGAGAAATTGTCCTCTTTTTCAAGTTCTAAAGATGTTAATGACGCAAAAGAAGAAATTGAGTTTATTCTTGTTTCTTCTAAAGAAGAGGCTTTAAAGGCCCTTAGTCTTATTAATGATAATAAGTCTGTTTCATTGTACGGATGTGACGAAGGACTTTCTCTGACTGTGGGCGATACCACTTATTTCTTTGAGTTTAACAGCGTAATTACAAAGGAATTTCTTATAGAAGGAGTGAAAAATAATTTAAAGCCTGACACTTCTGTCACTACTCTAAACATAAAGACAATCTATGATTATGTGGGAGAGTATAGGGATGGTTTTGATGATGCCGAAATCTTAGCGTACCTGGCAGATCCTTTAAAGGGCGATTATAACATTTCTTATTTATGTGATAAGTATCTATCAAAGTTTTTTGAAGATGATAAAGCTTTGTTAAAGGAGCCTAAAAAAAGAGCTTCTTTAATAACGATGTATGCAGATAAGCTTGTTTCAACCATCAAAGAAGAAGTTATTAAGATGGGTGAAGAAAAGCTTTACAGGGAAATAGAAATGCCCTTATCTTTTGTGCTTTATTCAATGGAAAAAGACGGAGTTTATGTAGATAAGAATGCGCTTAAGGCATTCGGAGAAAAGTTAACCGTTAAAATATCCGAACTTGAAAAGAATATTTATGAAGCAGCGGGTGAAAAGTTTAATATTAATTCTCCGAAACAATTGGGTGAAATCCTTTTTGAAAAGCTTAAACTTCCGCATGGAAAGAAGACCAAAACAGGATATTCGACTGCGGCAGATATTCTTGAGAGATTATCGGTGGATTATCCTGTCGTAAACGATATTTTGGAATACAGGATGCTTACAAAGCTTAATTCTACATATGTAGAAGGCTTAACGGCATGCATTAAAGAAGACGGACGAATTCATACTCACTTTAATCAAACAATAACCGCTACGGGCCGAATAAGCTCTACAGACCCTAACTTGCAGAATATTCCTATTCGAAAAGAACTTGGAAGAGAGCTTAGAAAAGTTTTCCTTCCAAAGAAGGGCTTTAAGTTTATTGATGCGGATTATTCTCAAATTGAATTAAGGCTTATGGCTCATATGTCGGGCGATGAAAAGATGATAGATGCTTTTAAAGAAAAGAAAGACATTCACAGAAGTACAGCATCCATTGTTTTTGAAGTGCCTTACGATGAAGTTACAAGCGAATTAAGAAGGCAGGCAAAGGCTGTTAACTTTGGCATCATATATGGAATCAGTGACTTTGGATTAAGCGAAGATACAGGCCTTGATTTCCAGACTGCAAAAAAGCATAAAGAAGATTACTTTGCAAAGTATTCAAAGATTAAAGAATATATTGATAACACTGTTAAAAAGGCAAAAGAAGAGGGCTTTGTGACAACTCTTTATAATAGAGTGAGACCTATACCCGAGCTTTCTTCTTCAAACTTTATGCTTCGTTCATTCGGTGAAAGAGTGGCCATGAATGCACCGATCCAGGGAACTGCTGCAGATATCATGAAAATTGCCATGATAAATATTTTTAACAGGTTAAAAGAAGAAAAGCTTGAATCTAAGCTCTTAATTCAAGTACATGATGAAGTGTTGCTTGAAGTTAAAGACTCTGAAATAGACAGAGTAAAAGAAATCGTTTCTTCTGAAATGGCAAATGCGGCTTCTTTATCGGTTGAGCTTGAATCTGAAGTTAACGTTGGAGATACATGGTTTGACGCTCATTAGGAGGCAATGTGAAAGTAATTGGAATCACCGGCGGCGTAGGCTCGGGAAAGACAAAGATACTTACTTTTTTAAAAGAAAACTACAAATGCGAAATAATTGTTTCCGATGAACTGGCCAAAGATTTATGTAAAAGCGGGAGAGCGTGTTTTAAGCCGCTTGTAAACCTTCTTGGTAGGGATGTTCTTTCCTTAAACGGTGAAATCGAAAATGGCAAGATGGCTTCAAAGATTTTTGCCGATAAGAATTTGCTTGAAAAAGTGAATGCAATTATTCACCCGGCTGTAAGAGTTTTTATTGAAGATAGAATAGAAACTTTAAGGAAAGAAAACACATTGGATTATCTCTTTATTGAAGCGGCGTTACTTATAGAATGCGGATATAAAGAAATTGTGGATGAAATGTGGTATATTTATACTAATATTGATGTTAGAAGAAAACGGCTTAAGGAATCAAGAGGTTACTCGGATGCCAAAATTGATTCCATATTAAAAAGCCAGCTTTCCGAAGAAGAATACCGGAAAAATTCAGATTTTGAGATTGATAATTCGGGTTTATGCGAGGACAGTTTTGAACAAATACGCGAAAGGTTAGGGGAAAATTCATGAGTGAACTTGCAAAGAATCAATATGTATTTGGCCTTGATATCGGAACAAGAAGCGTTGTAGGTACCGTTGGGTATTTAAAAAATGACCGCTTCCAGGTTGTGTGCCAGCGTTCAAAAGAGCATGAGACACGTGCCATGATGGACGGACAAATTCACGACATCCCAAGAGTTGCACTTACCATCAAAGAAATCAAGGAAGAATGCGAGGAGGCCATAGGGGAAAAGCTTACTCACGTTTGTATTGCGGCCGCAGGTCGTGTGTTAAAAACCGTCACCACAAAGATTGAGATGGTTTTTGAAGAAGAAAGAGAAGCTAAAGCAGAGGATGTTTCAAATCTTTTGCTTTTGGGCATTGAAAAAGCATATAAAGAGTTCGGAGATCAGAATTCTTCCGAAACAAAGTTTTATTGTGTCGGTTATTCCGTAATCAGATACTATTTAAACACATTGCCGATTTTAAACCTTGTGGGTCATAAAGCAAGGCATATTTCGGCTGATATGATTGCTACATTTTTGCCGGATGACGTTGTTGACGGACTTTACAAAGCCTGTGATTTGGCAGAACTTGAAGTGGCTAATCTTACGCTTGAACCTATTGCGGCAATTTCTGTTGCAATTCCCGAAAGGTTTAGAATGCTAAACCTTGCTTTAGTGGATGTAGGTGCTGGTACAAGCGATATTTCAATAACCGATAACGGAAGTATTATAGGTTATGGCATGATTCCCATGGCAGGTGATGCACTTACCGATGACTTGGCAAGGCATTTTCTTGCAGACTTTTATGAAGCGGAGCGTATGAAACGTGCGGCTACCGAGCTTGATGAGTTTGAATACGAAGATATCATGGGTATCAAGCAAAAGGTTACAAAGTCAGACGTAGAAAAGGCATTATCAAATAAAGTCGATGAAATCACAAATTACGTTGCCGAAGAAATAAAGCGTCTTAACGGAGATAAATCCGTAAGCGCCGTATTTGTTGTAGGTGGCGGCGGTTTGGCTGTGGGATTTACGGAAGCCCTGGCAAATAAGCTTGGCCTTATTAAAGAAAGAGTGGCTTTAAGAGGAAGCGATGTATCCGGAAAAATCGACTTTTGCGAAGAAGATTTTTCAAAATCGCCTTTGATGGTTACTCCCATCGGTATTTGTTTAAACTACTATGAAAACAACAATAATTTTGTGTACGTTTCTTTCAACGGAAACCGCATGAAGCTATACGATAACGGGAATGTTGCCGTTGTCGATGTTGCAATGCAGGCAGGTTTTCCTAATGACGGATTGTTCCCTAAGAGAGGAAAAGCCTTAAGCTTTATAGTAAACGGAAAGACAAAGATAGTTAAGGGCGCTCCCGGAGAAGCCGCCGTAATTAAAGTAAACGGTAAAACTGCTGATATCACCACAAAAGTAAATTCAAACGATAAGGTTGAAATTATAGAATCCACCGCAGGTGCAAAAGCAACTGTCAAAATATCCGACTTGCCCGAGTTTAAAGAAGGCCTTAAAATCCTTGTGGACGGTCAGATTGTGGAGCTTACAAGGCCTGTTTTTGTTAACGGAAAGGCAGCTTCCGTAGGATATGAAATAGCTGAAGGCGATCACATCGAAATCCTTGATACCTGCACAAAAGAACAGCTTAAAGAAGCTTTGGTTAAGAGTGAAGATCTGGAAGAAAAAGCCAAAGAGGATGAAGTTGTTGTAAGTGTTGACGCCGAAGTTAAAGAAGAGCCGCCTAAGCCTAAGGGAGAGAGCATTACAGTATTTGTTAACGGCAGAGAAATTACTTTGACAGGAAAGCACTATTATATTTACATCGATGTATTTGATTACATTGACTTTGATTTAAACGATCCTAAAGGACGAAGCATTGTTACTCTTCATAACGGTAAAAATGCAAAGTACATGGATGCGCTTAATAATGGTGATATTCTGGAAATTTATTGGAAGGAATAATGGTTTTATAAAATGAGGTTTTCAAGTATAGCAAGCGGATCGAGCGGAAATTGTATTTACGTAGGGTCCGACACCACGCATATACTTATTGATGCAGGCATAAGTGCTAAAAGAACGGTGGAAGGCTTGGCGGGGCTTGATATAAAGCCCGAAGAGCTTGACGCTATTTTAATAACACATGAGCATGCGGATCACGTACAGGGACTGGGAGTATTATCAAGAAAATATTCTATCCCCATATATGCAACCAAAGGTACAATTTGCGGGATTAAGAGCGCATCTTCTTTAGGAAAAATAGATGATGCGCTTTTTAATGAAGTAAAAAAAGACGTTAAGGTTTCCATAAAAGATTTGGTTATTAATCCCATGGAAATTTCTCATGATGCCAATGAACCTGTAGCTTATAGGGTAAGTTGTGAAAAAAAGAAAGTTTCTGTTATCACTGACCTTGGAACTTTTAACGAATATACCATTGATTGCATCAAAGATTCTGATATAATCATGGCTGAAGCCAATCATGACATACGTATGCTTCAGGTTGGCCCATATCCCTATTATCTTAAGCAAAGAATCCTTTCTGACAGAGGACACTTGTCAAATGAAAACTCGGGAAGACTATTGTCAGGAATACTGCATGATAATTTAAAGGCAATTTTTTTGGGACATTTAAGCAAAGAAAACAATCTTCCTGAACTTGCTTATGAAACGGTGAGGCTTGAAATAGAAGCTTCTGACAATAAATATCACGGAAATGATTTTCCTTTGTATGTGGCAAAGAGAGATTGCCCCATGACGGCTATTGAATTTTAAGATCGGAGGACGATTTATGAATAAAACCATCATTACGGTTGTGGGAAAAGACACCGTAGGCATCATTGCCAAGACTTGTACTTTCTTGGCAGAGCATAATATTAACATCCTGGACATCTCCCAGACAATCGTACAGGGGTATTTCAACATGATGATGATTGTTGATATGAACAATGCATCGGAAAAGTTCGGAGAAATTTCAAAGAAGCTTGAAGAGCTTGGAGAAGAAATCGGAGTTATCATTAAGTGCCAGCAAGAAGATATTTTTAATTCAATGCACAGAATTTAGAGGTGGCTTAAATGATAAATATGTTCGAGGTCAATGAGACCAATGAAATGATTGAAAAAGAAAACCTTGATGTAAGAACAATCACAATGGGCATAAGCCTTCTTGATTGTATCGATTCTGACTTAAACAAGGTTTGCGATAACATTTATAAAAAGATTACCGGTAAGGCTAAAAATCTTGTAAATGTCGGAGAAGAAATTTCAAGGGAATACGGTATTCCGATTGTAAATAAAAGAATATCCGTGACTCCCATTTCCTTAATCGGAGCCGCTGCTTGTGAGAGCATAGACGATTATGTAAAGATTGCTAAGACTTTGGATAAAGCGGCTAAAGAAGTAGGAGTCAATTTGCTTGGCGGCTTTTCAGCACTTGTATCTAAGGGAATGACTCCTAAAGAAGAACTTCTTATAAGATCGATACCAAAAGCTTTGGCCGAAACAGAAAGAGTTTGTTCGTCTGTTAATGTAGGTTCCACAAAAACAGGAATAAATATGGATGCCGTAAGGCTTATGGGTGAAATTATAAAAGAAACAGCTGAGCTTACCAAAGAAAACGACTGTGCCGGATGCATGAAGCTTGTGGTATTCTGTAATGCTCCCGATGATAATCCGTTTATGGCCGGTGCATTTCACGGAGTTACGGAAGCGGACTGCGTTATAAATGTCGGTGTCAGTGGTCCCGGTGTTGTTAAAACAGCACTTGAAAAGGTAAGAGGTAAAAACTTTGAAGAGTTGTGCGAGACAATTAAGAAGACAGCCTTCAAAGTAACAAGAGTAGGACAGCTTGTAGCTAAAGAAGCATCGAAGGCTTTGGACGTTCCTTTCGGAATCGTTGATTTGTCGCTTGCTCCCACACCTGCAATCGGAGATTCCGTAGCAGATATTCTTTGTGAGATTGGGCTTGAATATGCCGGCGCTCCCGGCACAACCGCAGCCTTGGCTCTTTTAAACGATCAGGTTAAAAAGGGTGGAGTAATGGCTTCTTCCTATGTCGGAGGATTAAGCGGTGCATTTATTCCTGTATCGGAAGATCAGGGAATGATTAATGCCGTTACTAAAGGCGCTCTTACTTTAGAAAAACTTGAAGCCATGACATGTGTATGCTCCGTAGGTCTTGATATGATTGCAATTCCCGGAGACACCAAAGCTACTTCGATTTCCGGTATTATTGCCGATGAAATGGCTATAGGTATGGTGAATCAAAAGACAACTGCAGTAAGACTTATCCCCGCACTTGGAAAAGATGTGGGAGATGTGGTTGAATTCGGAGGCCTTTTTGGATATGCTCCCGTAATGCCTGTAAACAAGTTTTCCTGTGATGACTTTATAAACAGAAAGGGACGCATACCCGCGCCCATTCATTCATTTAAAAACTAAAATAATAAAGAGTATTCCGATTGGAATACTCTTTTTCTTTGTATAAATTATTTCTGCTTTTTAAATGTATAAACGCTTTCGGGATTAAGTGGAGTAGAATCAACACCTGTTGAAGCAAATTCATCATCAATGTAGAATCCCCAGAAAGTCTGGTCAACATCATAATCTGCCACAACACCGTTTACAGTCTTTACATAAAGACCGTATTCTGTTTCATCACCTGCGATAAGGCCTGCGTTAAGTAATGCGGCACCAACGGTAGTTTCATCTGTTTTAACGGTGAAAACTGTTTCTGTTCCATCCATATCAACTACCTTGAATGTAAACTGAGTGTTTCCTTCTCCTACAACATTTGCTTCAGCGCTTGCTTCAGTGTTTGTGTTAGCTTTAGCAGCCTCTTTTGAACAGCTTGTTAAAACTGTCATAGCCAAAACTAAAACAACCATAAGAAGATAGGATAATCTTTTTACTAAGTTCTTTTTCATTTTAATCACCTCTTATTTAGTTTTCTTTATCTAAATTATCAAAACAAACTGTAATCGTCAAACTATTATTTAACCAAAATAATTTGCTTTGAAAATTCATGCGTAACATTTCCACACTTCACGCCGTATAAAGAAGAAGCGAAGACTTCATCATCAACAACGCTTTTTGTAACACTGTTAAGGGTTTCATAAATGCCCGGAACCTTAGTCATAAGTGTTATGGTGCTTTTGTCCGAAATGATTGTAAGAAGGTCCTTTGATGACTCTTTAAAGCCAAGGACTTTTACGTGGGTTACATGCTTAATCATTTCTTTATACATAGTGTTACTTCCTTTAATTCCTAAAAGAATATGAAGGAGAGTTCTTGAAATCCTTGTAAAGGTATAGTTTTTAGCTTTTATATGATCGATATAAGATGTTAAATCCGTAAAAGAATAAAGCTCTGATATCATTCGTTTTGTTAAGTCTTCACTTGTTTCAAGATGTTCATGAATTGTATCTTGCTTAGTTAATAAGCAGTAGAACATTTCTCCCGAATAATCATTCATAAATACCGGCTTTTGCCCGATTGTATCGGGATTATAAGGGACAAAGGGCTTTATCTTTTCGGTTTCTTTGTCCATAAAAGCCTTGCGAATGGCGGTAGCACTTAAATACTTTTCATCTGAATTAATTGTAGTATCATCATAGTCCGCGCCTTCACGCTTTATGGTGTATGGCTTAATTGAACTGTTTGTTCGCATTAATGCCATTATGTATTCTAAAGCAAGCACGTTGTTTGAATACTGAAGAAGCATCTCAAATTCGGGGAACAGAAGATAGCGGGATTTCGCAAATGTGTTTCCCTGCTTCATTAAAGCTCTTATTCCTTCAGAGCCCACCTGGCCTTCTGTTAACAGCTTTTCGGCGCAAATGCAAAGAGTATCGATATCACCGCATTCTGAGCCAAAGCATAGATAATCAACACAGTTAAGTCTGTTTAAAATAGATACGGCTCCCGTTGCAAACAAATCCGCACTTCCTGTTGCATAAGCAATAGGAAGCTGTAACACAAGGTCTGCTCCGTTTTCAAGCGCCCACCTGGTTCTTATTTCTTTAGAAAAGATGGCGGGCTCACCTCGCTGCACATAGTCACCGCTCATAATGCAAATAATATAATCGGCATTGAGTTTCTTTCTTATCATATCAAGCTGATATTTGTGCCCGTTATGGAAGGGATTGTATTCGCATATAACAGCAGCAATAGTCATAGTGTTGTCTCCAAATCATCTTTTGACAAAATTTTAACACATTGTGAGATATTAAACAATCAAAATTGTATTTGATTTAGTACACAAGATGGTATTGTGAAAGTGCTTACATTCCGTTATAATTCATAATGTACTATAAAAGAGAAGATTATACACAGATTTATTTTATTTTTATCACATTAATATTTTGTTAAATTATAAACAATCCATAACTGTGGAAATACGTACTTTCTTTTATGAAATATTTTTTTGGAGGCAAACAAATGGCTTTTATTGACGGCATTAAAAAGAAGGCAAGAATAGATAAAAAGACAATCGTTCTTCCCGAATCAAATGATAAGAGAGTGTTGATTGCTGCGGCACATATTATTGAAGAAAACATTGCCGATATTATTATGGTCGGTGATAAAGAAAAGATTATGGACGGCGCAAACTGGCTTGAAGTCGATCTTTCCAAGGTTACGGTTGTTAACCCTAAAACAACCGAAAAACTTGATGAATATGTGGACCTTTTATATGAAACAAGAAAAGCAAAAGGAATGACACCCGAAAAGGCAAGAGAAATTCTTTTAAGCGATTACTTAACCTTTGGCGTAATGATGGTTAAGGCAAATGATGCAGACGGAATGGTGGCAGGATGCTGTCATGCTACAGCTGATACTTTAAGACCTGCTCTTCAGATTCTTCACACTGCACCCGGTGTTAAACTTGTTTCCGGTTTCTTTATCCTTGATGTACCGGATTGCCAGTACGGTGAAAACGGAACCTTCCTTTTTGCGGATTGCGGACTTAACCAGGATCCTAATTCCGAAGAGCTTGCAGCCATAGCGGATACAAGTGCAAAGAGCTTTAAAAACTTGATTGGAGCAAAGCCTATTATCGCAATGCTTTCTCACTCCACAAAGGGAAGCGCAAAGCATGCGCTTGTTGATAAAGTAGTTGAAGCTACAAGAATTGCTCATGAAGAATATCCCGGTCTTTGCATTGACGGTGAACTTCAGCTTGACGCAGCATTGGTTCCTTCAGTAGCTAAGTCAAAGGCTCCCGGCTCTGAAGTTGCAGGTAAAGCAAATGTTTTGGTGTTCCCTAACCTTGACGCAGGTAACATTGGATACAAGCTTGTTCAAAGACTTGGTAAGGCTGAAGCTTACGGACCTATGCTTCAGGGTATTGCCAAACCAGTTAACGATTTGTCCAGAGGATGTTCATGGGAAGATATCGTAGGTGTTGTAGCATTAACCGCTGTACAGGCACAGCTTGTTTAGTTAGATTTCCGGGTAGCGTATAAGTAGGATTTTTAATCAGAATTCTCTTGACAAACGATGCATACCCCTATATAATCACTTGAGTGTGGATAGGAGTGAGAGTATGCTGATTAACCTTACCGACTATTTTGAAGTTGATGGTAAAAGGGCTGAAATCAAGGTTCCTTATGAGGCACAGGTTTTTAACGATGGTATCAATGAGTTACCGATTGTCGAAAAAGATGATCTTAATTTACTTGTTGAAAATGTCGGTGGCGGAAAACTTATGCTAAAGGGGGACATGAAAGTAGTGATTGAGAGTCCCTGTGACAGATGCTTAAAACCTGTAAAGGTTACGGTACCTATGTCATTTGATTATTCAGTAGTTAAGCCCGATGGATTCCATGAGGAAGATGAGGATGACTATCAAGATTTCATGGAAGGCTACGAACTTAACTCAGAAACTCTTATAAACAATGAATTGATTATGAGCCTGCCTATGAAGGTTTTGTGTAAGGAGACATGCAAGGGATTGTGTCCCGTCTGCGGCAAAAACCTAAACGATGGTGAGTGTGGTTGCGACACGTTTGTCCCTGACCCCCGCATGGCAGCTATAAGTGATATCTTTAACGCGTATAAGGAGGTGTAACGATGTCTATTTGTCCCAAGAATAAATCTTCAAAAGGTAGAAGAGATAAGAGAAGAGCAAATTGGAAGATGAGCGCACCTACATTGGTAAAGTGCTCAAAGTGTGGCGCTTTAATGATGCCTCACAGAGTTTGCAAAGCTTGCGGTTCTTACAACAAGAAAGAAATCGTAGCAGTAGATTAATTCTTCTTAGAATCATTAGGACTTTCGAGTATTCGAAAGTCCTTTTTTCTTGCTTTTTTGACTGTTTATATGTATAGTTAAAAGTGGCGATTTTGCCAAAAGATTTATTCAAATATAATCACAGAGGTACCTTAATGAAAGAAATGGTCACGGTTTGCGTGGATGCAATGGGCGGAGATAACGCTCCCCTTGAGATAGTTAAGGGAGCAATTGAAGCCGTCAATGAATCCGATGCGGTAAAGGTTATTTTAGTGGGTATTGAAACCGCTATTGAGAATGAATTAAAAAAATACGAATATGATAAAGCAAGAGTTGAAGTTATAAATGCAGAGGAAGTAATCGATCCCAATGAACCTCCGGTTCTTGCCATCAGAAAGAAGAAAGATTCTTCCATTGTTAAAGGCTTGGAACTTACTCGAGACGGAAAGTGCGATGCTTTTCTTTCCGCGGGAAGCACCGGCGCTGTTTTAGTGGGAGGACAGGTAATTGTCGGAAGGTTAAAGGGCGTTGAAAGACCGCCTCTTGCTCCCCTTATTCCCACAACAGAAGGAGTTTCTTTGCTTATAGACTGTGGCGCAAATGTTGATGCACGTCCCAGTCATCTTGTGCAATTTGCAAAGATGGGTTCTGTATACATGGAGAATGTTGTGGGGGTTAAGAATCCCAGAGTTGCCATTGTTAACATAGGCGCTGAAGAAGAAAAGGGTAATGCTTTGGTTAAAGAAACATATCCTTTGCTTAAAAACTGTTCCGATATCAACTTTATAGGAAGCATTGAAGCAAGAGACATTCCTGCAGGTCAGGCTGATGTTATAGTGTGTGAAGCTTTTACGGGTAATGTTATTGTAAAAATGTATGAAGGCGTTGCAATGTCACTTGTAAAGGTAATAAAGAAAGGCCTTATGTCTTCTTTAAAGAGTAAAATCGGTGCATTGCTTGTAAAGTCAACCTTAAAGAATACTTTAAAAGGTTTTTCTTTGGAAGATCATGGCGGAGCTCCGCTTCTTGGACTTAACGGTCTTGTTATTAAGACCCACGGAAGTTCAAAACATATAGAAATAAAGAATTCTGTTTTACAGGCTATCACCTTTAAAGAACAGAATATTAACGGCCTTATAAGTGAAAAGCTTAAATCGGCCGACTAGGAGTTTTAGTTAAATGGAAACAGAAATTATAAAAAATATCGTTGCCGAGGTTATGAAGTTAGACCCAAATGAAGTGGAAGACACCACCACATTTGTTGAAGACCTTGGTGCTGATTCTTTGGATATATGCAGAATTATTATGAATGTTGAAGAAAAATTCTGCGTTATCTTGCCTAAAGACAGTATTTACGCGGTTTCTACCGTAGGCGACATTATAGAAAAGATAAAGAAAATAAAGAAAGCGTAAGCTTTCTTTATTTTACGAAGAGGAGTCAAAGATGAATCTTGACGAAACGGTTGAACGACTTGAAGAAGAGATTGGGTATAAATTTAAAAACACCCAGCTGCTTCTTGAAGCTGTTACCCACAGTTCTTACACAAATGAAATGAAGATTAACAGGCGTGCTCACTACGAACGCCTGGAATTTTTGGGGGATTCGGTTTTAGAACTTATTTCAAGCGAGTATTTGTATGATAAGTATCCGAATGTTCCCGAAGGCGGTCTTTCAAAGAAACGAGCCTCTATGGTATGTGAACCTTCTTTGGCTATATGTGCAAGAGGAATGCATTTGGGAAAGTATATTTTCTTTGGTAAAGGCGAAGAAGCTGCCGGAGGACGAGAGAGAGATTCCATTTTGGCTGATGTCACTGAAGCAATTCTTGGTGCAATATATTTAGACGGCGGCTTGGAAGAAGCCAGAAAATATGTGGATAATCATATTATGGGTGAGCTTACTGAGGATGAGCTTTTTGTTGATTCAAAAACTATCCTTCAGGAAATGATTCAGCAAATCGACCATAACGAAGTTTTAAAATACGATGTCATTAAAGAAGAAGGTCCCGAGCACGACAAAACCTTCACGGTAAGGGTAAGCGTACAGGATAAAGAGCTTGCCGTAGGAACGGGGCGCACCAAGAAAGCCGCACAGCAAAAGGCTGCTTTTGAGGCCATTAAAAAAATCAAAAAGTAATTTCGTATGAGGATAGTATGTATTTAAAAAGTATTGAGGTGCATGGATTTAAGTCCTTTGCAAATAAGATAAACTTTAAGTTTGAAGAGGGTATTACAGGTATTGTCGGCCCTAACGGATCAGGTAAGAGTAATGTTGCGGATGCGGTAAGATGGGTGCTTGGTGAACAGCGTATCAAGCAGCTTCGTGGCGCGTCGATGCAAGACGTTATTTTCTCCGGTACTGAAATGCGTAAGCCTTTAAGCTACGCTTTTGTTGCCATTACTCTTGACAACACCGACCATCAGCTTGCCATCGATTACGATGAGGTAACTGTTGCAAGACGCATATATCGTTCGGGTGAGAGCGAATATATGATTAACGGAACGGTTTGCCGTCTTAAGGACGTAAACGAGCTTTTCTATGATACAGGTATAGGTAAAGAAGGATATTCGATCATCGGACAGGGTCAGATTGATAAAATCCTTTCCGGTAAGCCCGAAGAAAGACGTGAGCTCTTTGATGAAGCCGCAGGTATCGTAAAGTTTAAAAGACGTAAAGAAACAGCCCAGAAAAAACTTGAATCCGAAGAAGCAAACCTTGTTCGTATTAAGGATATTCTGTCAGAGCTTGAAAAGCAGGTTGGCCCCTTAGAAAAGCAGGCTGAAGTAGCAAAAGTGTATTTAAAGAAAAAAGAAGAGTTAAAGTCTTTGGACGTTAACGTATTTTTGCTTGAAAACAACCGTTTAAAAGAACAGCTTGATGCTGTGGAAAAGAAGGCGGAAATCGCCGATAACGATTACAACGAAACAAATGCTAAGTATGATTCTATCAAGGAAGAATACGATGAAATAGAGGGTAAGATTGCACTTTTAAACGAAAAGATTGAAAATGCAAGAAACGATCTTTCTTCATCAAGCATTATGCGTGAAAAACTCGAAGGAGAAATCCTTGTTTTAAAAGAGCAGATTAAATCCGGAAAGTTAAATGAAGAAAACTTAAATAAACGTCTTGAAGGAATAAACAAAGATAAGGAAATAAGAGAAAAGAGCTTAGAAGCAGTTTCTTTGGAAAAGAAAGAAAACGATTCTAAGATGGCTTCTTTGGAAGAAAGCAAGAGTGAGGCTTCAAAGCTTTTGGAAGATGTTCAAAAAGAACTCGAAGAAATTACCAAAAGAATTGAAACCGGCAAAAACACCATCATAGAAGAGCTTAATCGACGTGCATCAATTAAGGCTGAAATCGGTCGCTTTGACACGATGAAAGAGCAGATAAACATAAGAAAAGCAGAGCTTAATTCAAAGATTTTGGCTGCAAAGTCAGATGAAGTAAAGCAAGATGAAGATATTAAGCGTTTGCTTAAAGAAAGCGAAGATGTTGATAAAGAAATTGAAGAAATGAACAAAACGCTTTCTAACGGTGAAGAAGAGGTTGAAAAGACCAGAAGCCTCATTGCCGATAAAGATAAAAAGTTAAGAGAGACCCAGACTGAATATGCTAAGGATAAGTCAAAGCTTGATTCTTTATCCAACCTTACCGAACGCTACGACGGATATGGCGGAAGTGTTAAGAAGGTTATGGAACAAAAGGATTCAAACAAGGGAATTATCGGTGTTGTCGCAGATATCATTAAGGTAGAAGAAAAGTATGAAACCGCTATCGAAACAGCTCTTGGCGGTAACATTCAAAACATTGTTACAGACAATGAAAATACCGCTAAGAAGATGATTAACTTCTTAAAGAGCAACAAACTCGGACGTGCAACCTTCTTACCTTTAACCGGTATTTCAAATACTCAGGAATTTAAAACACCCGAAGTCTTGGATGAAAAGGGTGTTCTTGGCATGGCGGATACATTGGTTTCAACAGATAAAAAGTATTCGGATGTTGCTAAGGCAATGCTTGGAAGAATCGTTGTAATTGACAATGTGGATAACGCCATTGCAATTGCAAAGAAATATAACTACGGCATCAGAATGGTTACCGTGGAAGGAGAATTGTTTGTTCCGGGCGGTGCTATTTCCGGCGGTGCTTTTAAGAATAACTCCAATCTACTCGGAAGACGTCGTGAAATCGAAGAGTTAAAGAAGAAGACCGATGATGAGTTAAAAGAAATCGCTTCTTTGGAAAAAGAAATCGATAAATTAAAGGCAGACAGAAACAAGTTAAGAATGCAGGTTGAGGAATTAAAGGTACAGATTCAGAAAAAGTACATTGACCAAAACACCATCGCTCTTAATATTGATAACGCCAAAGCAAAGAAAAATGAAGCTTTGCTTGGATCTAAGAACTTAGAAAACGAAGGCGTTGAAATCGAGCAAAAGATTAAGGATATTGAAGAAGGTAAAGAAAATATCCTTAAGTCATTAAAGGATTCCGAAATCCTTGAAGAAAAGATTTCAAAAGAAATAGCAAAAGATACAGAGAGTCTTGATCTTACAAAAGAAAAAGAAAATGAATTCTCTGTAGAGCTTTCAAAGTGGGACATTGAAGTAAGCAAGATGATCCAGAAGCAGGATTTCGTTAACCAGAACCTTCATCGTATTGAAGATGAAATTAAGCGTTACGAAATTGATGCAAAGGAAATTATAGACAGCATTTCTGCAGGTGAAGAAGAAATCAAGATTAAGCTTAACAATATTTCTGAGATTGAAAAGACTATTCTTGAAAGCCACACTTCACAGGATAAAAAGCAGTCAGAACTTGTTGAAGATATTAACACCAGAGATTCTTTGACAGAAAAGCAGAAATCATTCTTTAAGACAAGAGAAGAAATTTCTGAAAGAATCAATGCTTTGGATAAAGAAATCTACAGACTTAATTCTCAGAAGGAAAAACTTGAAGAATCAATTTCCGGTCAGATTAACTACATGTGGGAAGAATATGAAATTACACTTTCCGATGCATCTACATTAAGAGATCCTGAAATGAACGATCTTTCTTCTATGAAGAAGCAGATTTCTTCAGTAAAAGATCAAATCAAGAAACTTGGAGATGTAAACGTTAATGCCATTGAAGATTACAGAAACTTAATGGAACGTTATACATTCTTAAAGACTCAGCATGATGATTTGGTGGAAGCTAAGGCTACTTTGGAAGGCATCATTCAAGAGCTTGACGATGCCATGAGAAAGCAGTTTGCAGAAAGCTTTAAAGACATTAATTCTGAGTTTGATAAGGTATTTAAAGAGCTATTCGGAGGCGGTAAAGGTACTCTTGAGCTTATTGAAGAGGAAGATATTCTTGAAGCAGGCATCCGTATAATTGCTCAGCCACCCGGAAAGAAACTTCAGAACATGATGCAGTTATCCGGTGGTGAAAAGGCGTTAACCGCAATAGCGTTATTGTTTGCAATTCAGAACTTAAAGCCTTCGCCATTCTGTCTTCTTGACGAAATTGAAGCGGCTCTTGACGAAAGCAACGTTGACAGATTTGCAAAGTACTTACATAAACTTACAAAGCATACCCAGTTCATTGTTATCACTCACAGACGAGGCACCATGGAAAGAGCCGACAGACTCTATGGTATAACAATGCAGGAAAAGGGTGTTTCCGCTTTGGTAAGCGTAAATTTGATAGATAAGGATTTAGATGATTAATGGCTGAAAACAAAGGCTTCTTTGGAAAACTTAAAAGCGGTCTTGAAAAGACCCGTAACGGATTTGTAAAAAGTATGGATTCGGTTTTTCACGGTTTTTCATCTATTGATGAAGACTTTTATGAAGAACTTGAAGAAATGCTTATTATGGGCGATGTGGGAGTAAACACCACTGAGACGTTACTTGAAAGATTAAAAAAAGGCGTTAAAGAAAAAAGGATTAAAGAGCCTTCCGAAGCAAGAGATTTGTTTGTTGAAATTATTAAAGACATAATGAAACTTCCTGATGATGCCTATGACTTTGAAAAAGGTAACTGTGTAATCATGGTGGTTGGCGTAAACGGCGTAGGTAAGACAACAACAGTCGGTAAACTTGCGGGACGAATGAAGGAATCCGGCAAAAAGGTCTTGATAGCTTCGGCTGATACATTCAGAGCGGCTGCAAACGAACAACTTACAGGCTGGGCAAAAAGGGCAGATGTTGATATTATATCTTCTAAAGAAGGTGCAGACCCCGCAAGTGTTGTTTATGATGCTTTATGCGCTGCAAAGGCCAGAAAGACAGATGTGTTGATTTGCGATACGGCAGGAAGACTCCATAACAAGAAAAATCTTATGGAAGAGCTTAAGAAAATGAACCGTATCGTTGATAAAGAACTCTCGGATGCCAAAAGAGAGACATGGGTGGTGCTTGATTCCACAACAGGTCAGAATGCTTTAAATCAGGCCAAAGAGTTTAATGAAGTGGCTTCGCTTAGCGGAATAGTGCTAACGAAGATGGATGGAACGGCTAAGGGAGGAATTGCAATTGCAATTTCTAATGAATTAAATATCCCTGTAAAATATATTGGAGTCGGAGAAGGTATTGACGACCTTCAAAAATTTAATCCGGATGAATTTATAGAAGCTTTATTTACTCCGGAAAAAGAGTAGGAGAAAAAGACATGCAGGAATTATCGTTGGAACAATTCGAGGAAGCTTCCGAAAAAGTCAAGGAAGTCACCCTTGACACTAAACTTGTATTCAGTGATTACTTTAGCAAAAAAACGGGTAACAAAGTCTATTTAAAGCCTGAAAACATGCAGTTTACGGGAGCCTATAAGGTTAGAGGTGCTTATTATAAAATGAGCACACTTTCCCCGGAAGAAAGACAAAAGGGTATTATAACCGCATCTGCAGGTAACCATGCGCAGGGTGTGGCTTATGCCGCTAAGTGCTATGGCGTAAGAGCCGTTATTGTGATGCCCACCACAACGCCTTTAATTAAAGTAAACAGGACAAAGAGTTACGGAGCTGAAGTAGTGCTTTACGGTGATGTGTACGATGAAGCCTGCAATAAAGCATATGAAATAGCCAAAGAAGAAGGTCTTACATTTATACATCCTTTTGATGATTATTTGGTAGCTACCGGTCAGGGTTCCATAGCTATGGAAATTATAAAAGAGCTTCCATTGGTAGATTATATATTGGTTCCCGTAGGAGGAGGCGGTCTTGCCACAGGAGTATCCACTTTGGCTAAAATGCTTAATCCAAACATTAAGGTTATAGGTGTAGAGCCCAAAGGTGCAAATTGCCTTGAGGAATCATTAAAAGCGGGTAAGGTAGTGACGCTTCCTAAGGTAAATACAATTGCGGACGGTACCGCGGTTAAAACTCCGGGATCAAAGCTTTTCCCTTACCTTCAAAAGAATCTTGATTCCGTTATTACCGTAGATGATGAAGACTTGGTGGTAGCTTTCCTTGACATGGTTGAAAACCATAAAATGGTTGTTGAAAACTCAGGATTATTGACTGTAGCTGCCTTAAAGAATCTTAATGTTAAAGATAAAAAGATTGTTTGTATATTGTCAGGAGGAAACATGGATGTGATTACAATGTCATCCGTTGTTACTCAGGGACTTATTTTGCGAGACAGAATATTCACCGTTTCTGTTCTTTTACCCGATAAGCCCGGTGAACTTACAAAGGTTTCTTCCGTAATCGCAAAGCAGAACGGTAATGTTATTAAGCTTGAACACAATCAGTTTGTTTCAATAAACAGAAATGCAGCCGTTGAATTAACCATTACTCTTGAAGCATTTGGTACTGAGCACAAAGAAAAGATTATTAAAGCTTTAGAGAAAAACGGCTACAATCCTAAGGTTGTTCGTACGGTTATCTAGGGATGATAAAAAAACAGGGATATTTAAAAGAAGAGCTAAAAGTATTTAAAATAAAGGATTATACGGATAAAGAATTTTCTTTTCACTATCATGACTTTTATAAGATTATAGTTTTTGTTTCGGGGGATGTCACATATTGCATCGAAGGAAAAAACTATGAGCTTAATCCTAAGGATATTGTGCTTGTGTCACAAAATGAAATCCACAAGCCTATTATTAATAAGTGTGTAGAGTATGATAGATTCGTCATGTATATTTCAGGCGACTTTTTAAAAGAATATCCTGTTTTAATGAACTGTTTTTTAAAAGCTAAAGAACAGCGTACTAATGTTATGAGAGTTTCAAACATTGACTATTCTAAGCTTTCGGAACTTTTGGAAAAGGCAGTAAATAAAATAAAGAATGATGATAAGTTCGGAAGTCTTTATTTACATACCTATGCAACTCAAGCCCTTCTTTTGATAAATGAATCGGTAGAAGAGAATGGTTTGAGATTTGAAGGTAAGGTTTCTTACGATAAGAAAATGCTGGACGTTTGTGAATACATAAACACTCATTTAAAAGAAGACTTATCAATTGAATCCTTATCCGAAAAGTTTTTTATAAGCAAATACTATTTTATGCATAAGTTTAAAGAGTATACCGGTCTTACTCTTCACCATTACATTTTGGAAAAGAGACTTCTTTACACAAAACAATTGATCGAGAGCGGAGAAAAAGCAACATGTGCTTGCATCTCCGCCGGATTTAAAGATTATTCCACATATATAAGGGCGAGAAAGAGACTTAATTCAAGATTTATGCAGGATTTAGAATAATTTAATAACTGTAAAGTAAAAACACTTGACAACCCTGTTTCGATGAGTTACTATGTTCAAGGTGCTTTAAAAGAGGTGCACAATGGACAAGATAATTGAACGTGGGTTGTTATTTGATTTTTACGGTGAATTACTTACAAATCACCAGCAAAAAATATACTCAGAAGCTGTGTTTAACGATTTGTCATTGTCTGAGCTTTCCGAAGAGGAAGGAATATCAAGACAGGGCATTCATGATTTGATAAAGCGTTGCGACAAGTCATTGCAGGAATACGAAGATAAGCTTGGGCTTATTAAGCGCTTTCAGCAGATAAAAACCGAAATCGAAAACATAGAGGCGATTATCGAATCAAACAAGAATTTGGATGATGCATCCAAGCAGGAATTAAAAAGCAGATTAATCAGTATTGTCGAGGATTTATAATAGATGGCTTTTGAAAGTTTGACAGAAAAACTTCAAAACGTTTTCAAAAACCTTAAAGGCAAAGGACGACTTTCCGAAGATGATGTCAGAGCGGCGCTTAAAGACGTTAAGATGGCATTGCTTGAAGCGGATGTTAACTTTAAGGTCGTTAAACAGTTTATAAATGCAGTTACCGAGCGTGCCGTGGGGCAGGATGTTTTGGAAGGCATTAACCCGGGCCAAATGGTAATTAAAATCGTTAATGAAGAAATGACTTCTCTTATGGGAAGCGAAGTTACTGAGCTTACATTTAAGCCCGGTAAAGAAGTTACGGTTTTTATGCTTTGCGGTTTACAAGGTGCAGGTAAAACTACGGCAGCCGCAAAGATTGCGGGAAGATTAAAGCTTAAAAGTAAAAAGACTTTGCTTGCAGCCTGTGATATTTACAGACCGGCTGCGATAGATCAGTTAAAGCGTAACGGTGAAAAAATAGGATGTGAAGTTTTCGAAATGGGAACTGATACAAAGCCTTCCGTTATAGCTAAAAATGCTTATGACTATGCCGTTAAAAACGGATTTAATGTTGTAATTTTGGATACGGCGGGCCGTCTTCATGTCGACGAAGATATGATGAGCGAGCTTGTGGAAATAAAGTCAAATGTAGATGTTTTCAAGACTCTCTTGGTTATCGATGCAATGCTTGGTCAGGATGCTGTCAACGTTGCAAACGAGTTTAATGAAAAAGTCGGTTTGGATGGCGTTATTCTTTCCAAGGCTGACGGCGATACCAGAGGCGGTGCGGCACTTTCAGTTAAGGCGGTGACCGGAAAACCGATTTTATTTGTATCAAACGGTGAAAAACTTGATGAGATAGAGCCTTTCTATCCCGACCGTATGGCAAACAGAATACTTGGAATGGGCGATGTTTTATCCCTTATCGAGAAGGCTGAGGCGGCAAATGCCGACAGAGATGCTTCAAAAGATAAGGAAATGGTATCTCGCTTAAAGAAAGGTAAGTTTGATTTTAATGACTACCTTGAAAGTATGCAGGCCATGAAAAAAATGGGTGGTTTAGCTTCGATAATGGCTATGATGCCCGGTATGGGAATGAAAGTTAATGATATCGATTCGGATGAATCCGAAAAGAAATTAAAAAAGACTGAAGCAATAGTGCTTAGCATGACTCCTAAAGAAAGAGCAAATCCTAAGCTTATGAACCCTCAAAGAAAGTTTAGAATAGCTAAAGGCGCGGGAGTTGATATTGCTGAAGTCAATCGTTTCATTAAGCAATTTGAGCAATCACAGAAAATGATGAAACAGTTCCCACAAATGATGGGTAAATTTGGTGGCAGAAAAGGAAGATTTCCTTTCTAATAAATATTTTTTACATTTAGCCGGAGGTGAATAAAATGGCAGTTAAAATCAGATTAAGAAGAATGGGTCAGAAGAAAGCTCCTTTTTATAGAATTATTGTAGCAGATTCAAGATCCCCCAGAGACGGTAAGTTCATCGCAGAAATCGGAACATACGATCCCAACGTTGAACCCGCAGCAGTTAAGGTTGATGAAGAAGCAGCAAAGAAGTGGCTTGCAAATGGTGCTCAGCCTACAGAAGTTGTTAGCAGACTCTTCAAGAATGCCAATATTACAAAGTAATATTCAATAATCAGGTTTGCTAAAAACTTATGGAGGCGGATATGAGAGAATTGGTCGAAGTTATCGCAAAAGCTCTTGTGGAAAACCCCGATGAAGTTGTAGTTAAAGAACGTACTGAAGGCAGAAGCGTGGTTATTGAATTACACGTTGCTCAGTCTGACATGGGTAAAGTTATCGGAAAGCAGGGACGTATTGCAAAAGCAATTCGTGCCGTTGTTAAGGCAGCAAGCTCAAAAGATAACTCAAGAGTAGATGTGGAAATCATTTAAAAAGAAATAGGGGTATCCGATTGGGTACCCCTATCTTTGTAAAGAGGATTTATGGAAGACTTATTAACTGTAGGTATTATTACAACAGCACATGGTGTACATGGTGAAGTAAAGGTATATCCTACTACAGATGATGTTAAACGCTTTAAAAAGTGTAAAGAACTGATACTTGATGATAAAAAGAACCAAAGAAGAGTTAAGCTTCTTTCCGTTAAGTTTTTTAAGCAGTTTGTTATCATTAAATTCGAAGGCATAGATACGATGGATGACGCCCTTAAGCTTAAAAATGCGTCACTCCTTGTAACAAGAGATATGGCTGTTAAATGCGAAAAGGATGAGTATTTTATAGCCGATTTGATTGGGCTTAAAGTTTTTGACGAAGATAATAATTTGATCGGTATTGTATCCGAGGTTTATCAAACGGGTGCAAACGACGTTTATGAAATAGAAAAAGAGGATTCAAAGAAAGTCTTGGTCCCTGCAATCAAGGATTGCATCAAAAATGTGGATATCAAAGAAGGTAAAATGACAATTCATGTTATGGAAGGATTGTTTGAATGAATTTTCACGTACTTACGCTTTTCCCCGAAATGGTGCTTGATGGGTTAAATACCAGCATTATAGGGAGGGCCGTTTCGAAAAACTACATAACCTTAGACGCTGTTCAGATTAGAGACTATACATTGGATAAGCACAATAAGGTTGATGACTATACTTACGGTGGAGGAGCCGGAATGCTTATGCAGGCTCAGCCCGTATATGATTCATGTGAAGCAGTTCAAAAGAAAATAGAAGAGGCTGGAAGAAAACGTGCCAGAGTAATCTATGTGACTCCCGGAGGATATACCTTCAATCAGTCTATGGCTTTGGATTTTTCAAAAGAGGAAGATTTGATATTTCTTTGTGGCCATTATGAAGGAATAGATGAAAGAGTTTTGGAAGAAGTTGTTACCGACTATGTTTCCATAGGAGATTATGTGCTAACGGGAGGTGAACTTCCTGCAATGGTAATGATTGACTGTATTTCAAGACTTGTGCCCGGGGTTTTAAGTAACAGTGAGTCCTCTGTTACTGAGTCTTTTTCAGACGGATTGCTTGAATACCCACAGTATTCAAGACCCGAAGAATGGCACGGGAAAAAAGTGCCTGAAATACTCTTAAGCGGTCATCATGCAAATGTAGAAAAATGGAGATTGGAGCAGTCGATTATTAAGACTAAGAAAATTCGCCCCGACCTTTATGAAAAATATATATTGGATCATCCGGTAGAAGAAAAGAAAAAAAGAAGAAAGCAAAAGTCTTGCAATAGTTAGGCATTTGTGATAAAATACGAACGTTGTCAATACGGATGGTCCTCTGTTACGAAGTGTATTAAGAACATCTGCTATATAAGGAGGAACAAAATGAACGACATTATTAAGAACATTGAAGCTGCTCAGTTAAAAGAAAACGTTGCCCAGTTCGAAGTTGGTGATACCGTTAAGGTATACGCTAAGATCAAAGAAGGCGACAAGGAAAGAATTCAGGTATTTGAAGGTACTGTTCTTAAGAGACAGGGCGGAAGCAACCGTGAAACCTTTACAGTAAGAAAGAGCTCCAATGGTGTTGGCGTTGAAAAGACCTGGCCTTTACACAGCCCTAATGTTGACAAGATTGAAGTTGTCAGAAAGGGTAAAGTAAGAAGAGCTAAACTTAACTACTTAAGAAGCCGTGTAGGTAAAGCAGCTAAGGTTAAAGAAATCGTTAAATAATTCGTGCAGAAAGGAACAATTAAGTAATTGTTCCTTTTTTGTTTTCTTTTATTCTGTTATAATAAACTAGTTATGAAAAGAAGAGGCGGACTTGATTTTAACAGAAAAAGAAGAAAAAAGATTGATGCCGATGTGTTTAAAGAAATATTCAGCTGGGCTTTCTGGGTGGGCATTTCAGCACTTATGGCAGTGGTTTTGATTTATGTTTTCGGGTTAAGAACCAATGTTATCGGAAACTCAATGGCTCCGGGACTATATGCGGGCCAGCATATATTGATTGACAGATTTATATATCAGGTGTCGTCTCCAAAATATGGGGATGTGATTTCTTTTGTCCCAAACGGAAATGAAAACTCCCATTATTATGTTAAAAGAGTTATAGGAACGCCGGAAGATAAGGTACTTATCAGAGACGGATATGTCTATATAAACGGTGAAAAGCTTGATGAAGGGGATTTGTATGATAAAATCGCAGATCCCGGTATCGCCGAAAATGAAGTGGTTTTAAAAGACGATGAGTATTTTGTTTTGGGCGATAACAGAAACTTTAGTGAAGATTCAAGATTTGGTAATATAGGCGTTGTTAAAAAAGAGTATATTATCGGAAAAGTGTGGTTTAAACTTTCTAAAAACTTAGAATATATAGGGTTTGTAAAGTAGGTGATTTAAATAAGTAATATAAATAACGATATTCAAAGAAAAACAATCAACTGGTATCCGGGCCATATGAATAAAGCAAGAAAGATGATGGAAAGCGAGATGAAGCTAATCGATCTTGTTATTGAGATTCTTGACGCGAGAGCTCCTTTATCAAGCAGAAACCCGGATATTGATAAAATGTCTCAAAACAAATCACGTCTTGTGGTGATGAATAAGGCTGATTTGGCCGATAAAAATATTAACGAAGAATGGAAAGAATACTTTTTGAGTAAGGGCATTAAAGCTGTCTTTGTTAATTCCAAAAACAAAGAAGGTTTAAGGTCCGTTTTGCCTGCCGTAAAGGAAGTTTGTAAAGAAAAAATAGAGCGTAACCTTTCAAAAGGGATAAAGAATCAGCCCATAAGGGCTATGGTCGTGGGAATTCCGAATGTAGGAAAATCGACATTTATCAATGCTTATTCAGGAAGAAACGTGGCAAAGGCCGGCAATAAACCGGGTGTGACGGTTGGTAAGCAGTGGATAAAGATTGATTCAAGCTTGGAACTTTTGGATACACCGGGTATTCTGTGGCCAAAGTTTGAAGATAAAAATGTTGGGCTTAATCTTGCTTTTCTTGGCTCCATTAATGACGAAATTTTGGTAACCGAAGAACTTGCGGGAGAGCTTTTATTGTTCTTAAAAGACAATTATCCCAATCTTTTAAAAGAACGCTATGACTTATCGGAAGAAACCTGCAACACGCAAAACCTCGATGAATATGAGCAGTTTGCAACCGCTCAGTCCGTTATGATGGACTATATAGCGAAAAAAAGAGGATGTTTAAAACAAGGGGCATCCACAGATTATTTTAAAGTAGGGGGTATAATTTTAGACGATTTTAGGAGCGGTAAAATCGGTAAAATTACATTAGAGAGACCATGAATGAAAAGCTAAAAGAAATACTTAGTATGAGTTTATACTTATTGGGAGTGTTGATCATATCATTTTTGATAATCAGATTTGTTGGTCAAAGAACCCGAGTTAACGGGCCTTCCATGATGAATACTTTGTATGACGGAGATAATCTTATTCTAAATAAGATTTCTTACAACTTTCACGATCCTGAAAGATTTGATGTAGTAGTGTTTCCTTTCAGAGATAAATCGGGTAAAAACTACATTAAAAGAGTAATAGGACTTCCCGGTGAAACGGTTCAGATTGATTATGACGGAAATATCTATATTAACGGTGAAGTATTGGATGAGTCTTACGGAAGAGAAATAATTAAAGATCCGGGAAATGCCGCAGAACCGATTTCACTTGGCGAAGGAGAGTACTTTGTTCTTGGTGATAACAGAAATAACTCATCCGACTCACGATTTGATGAAGTAAGTATAGTTAAAAGAAAAGAAATCCTGGGAAAAGCGTGGCTGAGAATTTGGCCCCTTTCATCCTTCGGACTTGTTGAGAAAGGCAATTAAGGGTTATGGCACTAACCATCAAAGAAATCGGAGATTTATTTAAAACTGAAGATAATGAAAAGCTTAATGAATTAATCAAAGAATTCTCGTCTGATGAAAGAGATGGCGTTAAAAAGCATATTCTTTTAGCAAAGAAAAAACTTTTGGCATATGAAAAAGAGGTTCTTAGAATAGAGAGCTTAAAAGAGTATGAAAGAAAGTATGAAAGCTTAGGGTATGTATGCGGTATAGATGAAGTGGGAAGAGGCCCTTTGGCAGGTCCTGTGGTTGCAGGCGCCGTAATTTTGCCCAAAGACTCTAAAATACTTTATTTAAACGACTCAAAGAAACTTACGGCTAAAAAGAGGGAAGAATTGTATGATGTCATAATGGAAGAAGCTGTGAGTGTAGGCTTAGGATTTGTGGGGCCTGAAAGAATAGATGAAATAAATATATTAAATGCTACATATGAAGCCATGAGAGATGCTGTATCTAAATTAAGCGTTGTTCCCGATGTCCTATTAAATGATGCTGTAACAATTCCGGGGCTTTCAATGAAGCAGGTTCCCATAATTAAGGGAGATGCAAAGAGTGTCTCCATTGCTGCCGCAAGCATTGTGGCTAAAGTTACCAGGGATAGGTTGATGGTTGAATATGATGCCGTCTATCCTGAATATAATTTTAAATCAAATAAGGGCTACGGAAGTGCCGACCATATCGAAGCACTTAAAAAGTATGGTAAAACACCGATTCACAGAAATTCTTTTATAGGAAATTTCGTATAAGACAGAGGCAAACAAATGGCAGGCTTTCCCCTTTCTTTTTTAACAAATCAGATTCAAAACATCGATAATCGTATCGATGTGCTTGCTTCGGCCAAGGATGCCAATGACTTGGCTTTACTTGAGCTGCTTGACGGCCTCTCTAACGGAGAAACAATCCTTGGTAAGATTGTTTCATCCGATGATAAAACGTATTCCTTTAAGACAGGAGACAATGTTTTGGTAAGCGCCAAGGCGGAAAACGGAGTCATGCTTGAAGTAGGCAAGACCGTTTTATTCGAAGTTGCCAAAACATCGGATTCACATGTTTCCCTAAGACCTTTAAATGTAAATACCAATTCGTCACAAACAGCCGAAATGGCCATTAAGCAGGCGGGGCTTCAGGTTAATTCAGAAACCCTTGAATTAACTGTAAGAAATATGGAATACGGTAATCCCATTGACAAAAAATCTCTACTTTCTTCATTTAAAGATGTTTACAATAATCCGGGAGTTCCCATTAAATACATTGTGGATTTGCAGAAAATGGGAATTGAGAGAACTCCGGAAAACTTAAAGCAATATGAAAACTATTTAAACACCAAGCAATCCGTTACAAACAGTTTTTCAGAAATATCAAGCACTATGTCTTTAGAATTTTCAAAGGAAATATCAGAGCATATTGTAAGTAATTTTGAAAAAGGCAATGTAACCGATTTAAAAGAACTTGAAACTCTTATAAATAAAGCTGTTTCGGAGGTTGAGGCTGAAAGCAGCGAAGAAAGTGTGGGCTCTTTTATTCCTAAACTTACTCAGAAAATAAAGGATTCATCGGATAATGTGATGCCTTTAGTAACTGAAAACGAAGAAGAGAGTGCAGGTAAAATCCAAAAACCGGTTTCTTTTGACAAAAAGGAAGTTCTTGAAAAGCTTGATACCATATTAAAACCGATTCTTAAAAATACTATAGATAAAGCGATTCAGAAGAATTGGATTTTAAACAAAGAAACTATTTCCGAAAAAGAAAGTGTAACGGATTTATATAAAAAGTTATTTGAAGATACAAAAAGTTTGCAAAGAGAACTGGCACAGATTTTCCCTAAAGAAAGCCCTGTACTTACTCAGTTAAACACTCTTTCAAATAACCTTGATTTTATTGAGTCTTTAAATCACTTTATACCTTATGTGCAGATACCTTTTAAGGGTGAAAACGGAAACAAAGCGGGAGAATTATATGTGTTCAGCAATAAACGAGGGTTGAGCTCTCCCGATTCTTCTGTGAGCGCCTTTATTCACCTTGATACCAACAATTTAGGGCCTGCTGATATTTACGTAAAATTGTCGGGCTCAAATATCACCACCAATTTTATTTTAAGCAATGAAGAAAGCCTTGATTTTATAGAAAAGAATATTTCTTTCCTTGATAAAAGATTAAGCGATAAAGGCTATAATTTAAGTTTTTCTTCTCAGATAAGCAAAGATTGCAACGCGCCGATTGAAACTATGCTTTCAATGACTAATTCAAAAGTTATGCTTGCGCACACTTCATTTGATGCCAGGGTATAGATATGGAAAAAAAGAACAACAAAGTAAAACAGGCTATTGCCCTTGAATATGATCCTAATGACATAGCGCCTAAAGTAATAGCCACAGGTAGCGGTCATGTTGCCGAGAGAATTCTTGATGAAGCAAAGAAAGAAAACATTCCGATTCATGAAGATGAAAAACTTGCGGCTACGCTTTCAAAATTGGATGTGGGGGAGAACATCCCTCCCGAACTTTATGAAGTCGTGGCTGAAATCCTTGTATTTGTGGATGCCATGGATAAATTAAAAGGTAAGATGAAAAGTTAGTTATGAACAAACGAAGTGAAGGCTCAATAAAGGAAGATTTGGCCTGCGAATATTTAAAAAAGCAAAATGTCAAAATACTTCAAAGAAACTTTTATTCTTCTCATGGAGAAATTGATATTATCGGTAAAGATAAAGACTATTTGGTTTTCTTTGAAGTAAAATACAGAAAGACCAATGTCTATGGGAATCCTTTGGAGGCGGTTAATTATAAAAAGCAAAGAAATATAGTTAATGCGGCACGTTTCTTTTTGTATAAATATAAATATCCTGAGAATACATTTGTAAGATTTGACTGCATCGGAATAACCGCTAACGATATCAGGTGGGTTAAAAACGCATTTTCGTGCTAGGCCTTATTAAAGAAACATTAAGAAAAATAAATTTGTACATTAATAAATTACTGATAATCTGATAAGGACGGAGGGAATAATAATGGCTAATATTTTAGTATGTGATGATGATCACGAAATTGTTGACGCTATAGAGATTTACCTTTTACAGGAAGGTTACAACGTGCTTAAGGCCTATGACGGTATTGAAGCACTTGAATGTTTAAAGAAAAATGAAATTCAGCTGCTTATTATAGATGTAATGATGCCAAGACTTGACGGTATTCATGCTATTTTAAAGATTCGTGAAACCTCAAGTATTCCAATCATTATTCTTTCGGCAAAGACTGAAGACCCCGATAAGATTTTAGGGCTTAATATCGGTGCGGACGATTATCTTTCAAAGCCCTTTAATCCGCTTGAACTTGTAGCAAGAGTAAAATCACAGTTAAGAAGATATACAAAGCTTGGTAACATGCCTGCTCAAAGCCAGTCGGTTTTCTCTGTAGGCGGACTTGTTATGAACGATGACACAAAAGAAGTTACGGTAGATGATGTATTGGTGAAGCTTACACCCATTGAATACAACATTCTTCTTTTGCTTGTAAAGAATCAGGGCAGAGTATTTTCTATCGATCAGATTTATGAAAAAATCTGGAATGAGCAGGCAATCGGTGCTGACAATACCGTTGCTGTGCACATAAGACACATCAGAGAAAAAATTGAGATTAACCCCAGAGAGCCAAAGTACTTAAAAGTTGTTTGGGGTGTCGGCTATAAAGTTGATAAAATCTAACGGAGCATAAATGGGCAAAAAAGACAAAGAACTTGCAGAAAACAAAAAAGAGAATGATGAGTTACATGCTAAAAAGAAGAAATGGTCTGTTAAAAGATTCATTTTAATCTTTTTGCAAGCTTTGTGCGGAACGATTATCGGTATTTGTTTCTTTGTATACCACTTAAGCGCTCAGGTGCAGGTAAGAGTGGAAGAAGGAGGAACTTATACCGAATCCTTTGTCCCTTCCATTAAAGATATTCTGACGCCGTATTTTGAGTCAGATATATATCATAAGAACTTAAGGGCTAACGCCGCTTCAATAATCCGTTATGTCACGATTCGTGAGCAGATGGAAATTGACGGAAAGTATGCCAAAAACAAAATAATAAATGTTGGTGAATTTGCCAACAGACTTTCTCGCTCTTCATACGATGGCCCGGAAGTGTCATACTATCTTGACGATTTAATCCGATGGGGTCAGCGTGTCTACAATGACAAAGGGGCTTCTTCAAGTTACAAGTTTTACACCGTCGGTGAATATTGTGACTTTTTTGGCTTGGAAAGAAACCTGGAAAAATTCCCCGATGCCGAATCATTTGATGATCCTTACACTTCATTTGAAACTCTTTCAAACGAATTTAAAACAATTGACGGTAAGAATATAGAAGCCTATGTGGATAACGAAGCCGATTATCAGACCATTGTTTCGAATGTTCAAAAAACCATCAGCGATTTATACATTAACTACATAGAGTATGTTAAGGATTCTGAAATCTATAAAGAAGGAAACACAAATGTTAAGTACGCAATTGTAATGACCAAAGACAATGCCCGTACTTTATATACCAATGTTTCAAGGATAAACAAAGGCGCATCGGATACAAAGATTAAATCGGTATTCAGTGAATTTGACCAAAGAATTTATGCTGTTCCCGGAAACGTTTACGATCCTTATCCGTCGGAGGCAAACACAACACCTCTTACATACAATGAAATAGGAGATTTGGTTACTCAAAACTATGCTTATGCATACCCCGAGGACACTCAGATTTGGATTGCGATTGATGAAAAGCTTCCTGTAACCGATGTCTTTTCTACCAATAAGTTTGCGCTTGAAAATACTGCAAAGCAGATTCCCTGGATAGTTTCTTTAGGGGCATTTTCAATGGTTGCTTTTTTGGCTTTGGGTGCTGTAATCATTTCAGGTGAAAAGAAATTATATGCAGGTGAAGAGGGAAAGAAACTTCTTGGAAGATTTGAAAAGATTCCTCTTGAAATCGGCGTTCTTTCGGTTGCTCTTTTGGTAATGCTTTTGTATTTTTGTGAATCTATTACCATTAATGAGCTTGACTATAGGCTAAGCGAAGATTACTGGGCTTCCTTTTACAGTTCGGGCTTCTTAGTGTTTGTTGATATAGTTATTGCTCTTGGTTTCACATACGGATTTATAAGGCGTATTATATGTAAAAACCTTTTGGAAGGAAGTATCTATTCTCTTTTAAGTCCCTTTATTAAGAGGTTTACAATCAGACTAAGAAGATGGGGATGGAGAGTATACGACAGTGCGGGCGTAGCAATCAGAACCTGGCTTGGATATATTTTATTCCTTTTATTTAATGTATTTTTGGGATGCATGATTTTCTTTGGTGAAAAGCCCCTTCTTTCATTTGCTGCATTATTTGCCTTTGATTTAATAATCGGAATAATGCTATTTAACAGAAACTGGGAAAGAAAGAAAATAATAGACGGAATCAGAGCCATAAGTGGCGGAGAATACGATTATAAGATTGATGATATAAAGGTTCACGGAGACAACAGAGACTTGGCGGCAGCCGTAAACGACATAGGAAAAGGACTTGGAAAAGCCGTCGAAATAAGCACTAAGGATGAAAAACTTAAGGCAGACCTTATTACTAATGTTTCTCATGACATTAAGACCCCTCTTACTTCAATCATTAACTATGTTGATTTATTAAAACGAGAAAACATAGAAGATGAAAGAATAAGAAAATATATAAGGGTACTTGATGAAAAGTCTCAAAGGTTAAAGCAGCTTACCTTTGACCTTGTAGAGGCATCAAAGATTACATCAGGTAACATTTCGATTGATTTAATAAGAATTGATTTTTGCGAATTTGTAAAACAGGCAAAAGGTGAGTTTGAGGATAAATTCAACGAAAAGAATCTTAACCTTGTTGTAAATGCTCCAAAAGAGCCGATTTATATAATGGCGGATCCGAGGCATATGTGGAGAGTTATTGAAAACCTCTTTAATAACGTGTATAAGTATGCAATGCCTGAAACAAGGGTTTATTTGGATCTTGTTACATTGAATGAAGACGATAAGAGGAAGGTAGTATTTGCCTTAAAGAACATTTCAGGGCAACAATTAAACATCCCGGCGGATGAACTAACGGAAAGATTTATACGAGGTGATGTTTCAAGAAGCACGGAAGGTTCGGGACTTGGTCTTTCAATCGCAAAGAGCTTAACAAATGCTCAAAAAGGTGATTTTGAAATCTATTTGGATGGTGATTTGTTCAAAGTAACCCTTACATTTGATACGTGTTCATAAAGCTTAAAGGAAGTGCTTTTACACTTCCTTTTTTTCTTAATATCGTATAAAATGAATTCGTATGTAAAATAAAGGAGTAGATATGAACAAGACAAAATCTCATGTGATTAGCAATGTAATTGCGGGGTCTTGGGCGAGTGAAGCAGGAATTATGGCCGGGGATACAATTGTAAGTATTAACGGCGAAGTTGTAGAAGATATTTTTGACTACAGATACAGTATTTTGGAAAGCCATCTTGACGTGGTGGTTTTAAGAAATGACGAAGAATTAACTTTTTCCATAGATAAAGATGAAGACGATGATTTAGGCTTGGAATTTGAAAACGGCCTCATGGATGATTACAGAAGGTGCAGAAACAATTGTATCTTTTGCTTTATCGATCAAATGCCTCCCGGAATGAGAGAGACACTGTATTTTAAGGACGACGATCAAAGACTTTCTTTTTTGCAAGGTAATTACGTCACCTTAACAAATATGAGTGAAAAGGATATTAAGAGAATCATTAAGTTTAGGATGGAACCTATTAATATTTCCTTTCAGACCACCAATCCTGAACTTAGATGCAAAATGTTAAATAATCGTTTTGCCGGTGATTCTTTAAAAATCGCGGACCGTTTCTTTGAAGAAAACATTACGATGAACGGGCAGATAGTTCTTTGTAAGGGTGTTAATGACGGTGATGAATTAAAACGTTCCATAGAAGATTTAATGAAGTATCTTCCGGTACTTCAAAGCGTATCGGTGGTTCCCGTTGGGCTTACAAAGTTTAGAGAAGGCCTTTACCCGTTGGAGCCATTCACAAAAGAAGATGCAATAAAGGTAATTGACTTAATCGAAGGATATCAAAAGATTTGCTATAAAGAGCACGGTCTTCACTTTATACATGCAAGTGATGAATGGTATATTTTGGCAGGCCGTGAAATGCCCGAAGAAGAAAGGTATGACGGTTACCTTCAGATTGAAAACGGTGTGGGAATGATAAGATCTCTTCAAAATGAATTTGAAGAAGCTTTTGAAGAAAACCGTATGGGTAAAATAAGAAAGTTTTTTATGAAGCCCTACGAAGCCACTCTTGTTACGGCAAGGCTTGCATATCCTTACATGAAACGCTTTTCCGATATGGTTATGGCAGAATATCCAAAGGTAAGCATTGATGTTGTACCGATTAGGAATGATTTTTTTGGAGAGAAGATTACGGTAGCGGGACTTTTAACAGGGCAGGATATCATTGCCCAGTTAAAGGAGCATGGAGCAAAGAAAGATATATTGCTTCCAAGAAACGTACTTAAAGCAGATGAAGACATCTTCCTTGATGATATTAAATTATCTGAGCTTGAAGAAACTCTCGGTGTTAAAGCTCATATGGTTAAATCCGGCGGGCTTGAGCTTTTTAATTCGCTTATAGGAAGGTTTAAATAGGAGATTTATATGGATAGAAAGAGAAAACCGATTGTTGCGGTTGTAGGAAGACCTAACGTTGGTAAATCCACTTTTTTTAATGCTCTTGCGGGTCAGAAAATATCTATTGTTAAAGATACGCCCGGTGTAACAAGAGACAGAATTTATGTAGATGTAAATTGGCTTAATTATTCTTTTACGTTGGTTGATACGGGCGGTATTGAGCCTGATTCTTCAGACATTATATTAAAGCAGATGAGAGAGCAGGCTGAGCTTGCCATAGAAACTGCCGATGTTATTTTGTTTATGACCGATGTAAAGCAGGGCCTTCAGGATGCCGACAGCAAAGTATGTGATATGTTGAGGCGCTCTCATAAGCCTGTTTTGCTTGTTGTAAACAAGGTAGATAACTTTGATAAGTATATGGCCGATGTTTATGAGTTTTATAACCTTGGAATAGGCGAACCGTACCCTGTTTCAAGCGTTAACTTATTAGGCTTTGGCGATTTGCTTGATGAAGTGGTTAAATACTTTGACGATATCCCTGATGATGACGAAGAAGACGATAGAATCAAGGTTGCTGTTGTGGGTAAGCCAAACGTTGGAAAGAGCTCATTAATCAATGCAATTCTTGGTGAAAACAGGCTTATTGTTTCGGATATTGCGGGCACTACAAGAGATGCCATTGATACAAATGTAAAGTACAACGATAAAGAATACATTTTTATCGATACGGCAGGTGTCAGAAGAAAGAGCCGAATTCATGAAGACTTAGAGCATTACATGATAGTAAGGACCGTAAGTGCGGTTGAAAGAGCGGATGTTGTTCTTTTACTTATCGATGCAACTGAAGGAGTTACCGAGCAGGATGCTAAGATTGCGGGAATTGCTCATGATAACGGCAAAGCCATTATTGTTGTTGTTAACAAATGGGATGCTGTTGAAAAGGACGATAAGACCATTTATAAGTTCACAGAAAACGTTCAAAACGTTCTTTCTTTCATGCAGTATGCTGAGATAGTATTTATTTCTGCAAAGACGGGACAAAGAATTCCCAAACTTTTTGAAACAATTGATATGGTTAATGAGAACCATTGCATGAGAGTGGCTACAGGCGTTTTAAACGAAATCATGACTAAAGCGGTTGCAATGCAGCAGCCCCCTACTGATAAGGGTAAGCGATTAAAGCTTTTCTATATTACCCAGGTAAGCGTTAAACCGCCAACATTTGTTATTTTTGTAAATGATAAGGAAATGATGCACTTTTCCTACACAAGATATATTGAGAACCAGATAAGAGACACTTTCGGATTTAAAGGAACACCTTTACATTTCATTATTCGTGAGCGAAAGGAAGACTAGATATGATAAGAGTTTTGTGTGTATTGATAGGATATTTGTTCGGAGCTATTCAGACAGCGTTTTTCTATGGAAAGATGCATGGAATAGATATAAGAGAACATGGAAGCGGAAATGCGGGAACCACAAATACATTAAGAGTACTTGGCACAAAGGCAGGGCTCGTGGTTTTTGCAGGCGATATGCTTAAATCGATTGTGGCAATCATTCTTGTAAGAATGCTTATTGCTCCGCACTATCCTGAAATTGCACCTTTACTTGTATTTTATACAGGCTTAGGCTGTGTTCTTGGCCATAATTTTCCTTTTTATATGAACTTTAAAGGTGGAAAAGGAATTGCCACAACGGGCGGAATGATGATAGCCGCAAACTGGATGTATATTCCTGTGGGCTTACTTTTGTTCTTTGGTAATTTTGTTATCACACATTGGGTATCTTTGGGTTCGCTTCTTTTGTACACAGGTTTCTTGGTACAAACAATCATTATGGGACAGCTTGGTGTATTCGGCGTTTCTCAATCTGTTTTGATTGAGTGTTATATTGTGGTGTTTGTAATGACCGTTATGGCATTTTATAAGCATAAAGACAATATAAAGCGCTTAGCTAAGGGCGAAGAAAGAAAAACATATTTATTTAAGAAAAACAAGATGGATGCAAGCACCAACGCATCCGCTAACGACAAGAGGATTAACTAGATGAAGATTGGCATTATCGGGGCAGGCTCTTTCGGGCTTGCTTTGGGTGTTTTACTTAACAGCAACGGGCATAAAGTAACTATTTGGAGCAGAGGAACAAACGAAAAAGAATTTGAAGAAGTAGTAAAGACAAGAGAAAACAAATCAAAACTTCCGGGAGTATTGATTCCTAAGGAGGTCGATTTTACAAAAGATATTGAAAAAACGGTAAAAGAAAACGAATTGATTGTTTTGGCGGTTCCGTCTCCGGGTATGAGAAATACTGCCAAAATGATTAAGGAGTATGTGTCGGACGGAAAAATAATTGTAAATGTAACAAAGGGAATCGAAGCAGACACTTTAATGACAATGTCTGACATTATTGAAGAAGAGATTCCAAATTGTAAAGTATGTATTTTAAGCGGCCCCACTCATGCCGAGGAAGTGGGCAGAGGAATGCCTACATCAATTGTTGCCGGGGCAAAAGAAAAAAGTATCGCTGAATTTGTTCAAAACGTTTTCATGAATGAATCTTTCAGAGTGTATACATCTCCTGATATTTTGGGCATTGAAATAGGTTCTTCACTTAAAAACGTTATTGCACTTGCTGCAGGTGTTGCTGACGGACTTGGATACGGAGACAACACTAAAGCTGCCATTATAACAAGAGGTATAGCAGAAATTACAAGGCTTGGTATAAAAATGGGCGGAAAAGCCGAAACATTTTCAGGTCTTACCGGCATTGGCGATTTGATAGTTACCTGCGCCAGCATGCATTCAAGAAACAGAAGAGCCGGAATTTTAATCGGTGAAGGAAAGACCATGGAAGAAGCCATGGCTGAAGTAAAAATGGTTGTAGAGGGTGTTCATTCCGCAAAGGCTGCAATGCAGCTTGCCAAGAAATATGATGTGGAATTACCCATTATCGAACAGGTTAATGAAATACTTTTTAATAATAAACCTGCCAAAGAGGCCGTTAAGGGCTTAATGCTAAGAGACAAAAAGGCAGAGATTGGAGTGGAATTTGACGACTAATTTTACATCTACAGGCGAATATATTGCGTCGGAAGAATTAATGGCTAGCGTTAACATTGCCGTTGCGCTTGAAAAACCTCTTTTGATAAAAGGAGAGCCCGGTACCGGAAAGACAATGCTTGCAAAAGCTGTTGCCGACGCACTTGGAAAAGAATTGATTGTATGGAATATTAAATCAACCACCAAGGCTCAGGAAGGTTTATATACCTACGATACCATTCAAAGACTTTACGACGGACAGTTCGGAAATGAAGGCGTTGATGATATTGCCCACTACATAAAGCTTGGTAAGCTTGGCGAAGCCTTTGATTCGGATAAACAGGTGGTGCTTTTGATTGATGAAATCGATAAGGCTGATTTGGAGTTTCCTAATGACCTTCTTTGGGAACTTGATAAAATGGAATTCTATATCTATGAAACAAAGAAAACCATTAAAGCTAAGCATCGTCCTATAGTTATAATTACATCAAATGCTGAAAAAGAACTTCCGGATGCATTTTTAAGACGTTGTATTTTCCACTATATTGATTTCCCGTCCAAAGAACTTATGGAAGAAATCGTAAAGACTCATTTCCCTAAGATTGAAGAAAACCTTTTGGAAAACGCAATGAATGTCTTTTATGAAATCAGATCATATTCTCAGCTTAGAAAGAAACCTGCCACCAGTGAATTGATTGACTGGCTTAACGCGATGATGATAGGCGGTGTAGACCCTTCAAAAATAAAGGCTGAGCTTCCTTTTGTCGGCGTATTGATTAAGAAAGATGAAGACCTTGATATTGTTAGGAGAAGAGTTGACTAGTGTTTTCCACATTCTTTTATACATTAAAGGCTAAGGGCCTTGATGTTTCATTAACTGAATGGATCGCTCTTCATGATGCTTTAAATAAAAATCTTTGCAATTCAAGCCTTACAGGTTTTTATTATATGGCAAGAGCAATTTTGGTTAAAAGCGAGACGGATTTTGATAAATTCGATCTGGCTTTCGAAGAATGCTTTAAAGGTGTTAAAAGCGATAATCTCAATATAACCGACAGGATGCTTGAATGGCTTGATAAGTCTGAAATGACAGAGCTTCTTCATGAGGAAGAAAGATATTGGCTTAACCAGACGGAAGACATGCATGTTGATAAAGATGATGTTGAGACTAAGTTTAAAGAACGTTTAAAAGATCAAGACAGCGAGCACAACGGCGGTAATTACTGGATCGGTACCATGGGTAAGACTCAGTTTGGTAACATGGGCGGTAATATCGGAGGTATAAGAGTAGGCGGAAGCACAGGATATCAATCCGCTTTTGCTGTTGTGGGTGCAAGGAAATACAGAGACTTTCGTAACGATAAAATGCTTGATAACAGGCAGTTTCAGATGGCTTTCAGAAAGCTTCGTCAGTTTTCTTCAAAGCTTGATATTCCAAAAACTGAGCTTGATATTAATCATACCATCGATTCTACCTGTAATAACGGTGGATACCTTAAACTGGAGTGGGAGCGCCCGAGAAAGAATTCCGTTAAATTGCTTTTATTAATGGATTCGGGAGGTACCATGATTCCCTTTACAAAGCTTTTAAACGAGCTCTTTTGGGCTATTCATAAGTCGAACCACTATAAAGATGTAAAGACTTACTATTTCCATAATTGTATCTATGCGAAGATGTATAAAACTCCTGAATGCGAAAACGGAGATTGGATAGATACTGATTGGATGTTTAGAAATATTGATTCGGATTATAAGGTTATAATTGTTGGTGATGCTGCAATGGCTCCCGAAGAATTGTATTCTGAATCCGGAAACTACAGAGGCCCCAACGGCGGGCTTTCCGGGGAACAATGGCTGCTTCTTTTAAAGCAACATTACAAAAAGGTGGTATGGCTCAATCCTAAAATGGCTCCGGGAGAAGCTCCCTGGCGTGAGGCAGAAACTGCTATAAAGAAAATATTCCCAATGTATAAGCTTACAATCGATGGCTTAAATGAGGCCATGGTGAAACTTATGACAAAGTAACGGATAATATAAAGTTAATAGTAAAAATCTAGAATAATCTTGTTAGTATCAAAAAATTGGTACATAAGCGAGATTTTTAATGAAGAACTTTTATGAAGCCTATTTCGGAGGCCATCTTTCTAAAAAAACAAGATTATTCAATATGGCAACGTTATTAAGCAGTGTCTTTACTTTGCTGTTTGTTTCGATTGCTTTTATTATGAAAATCAGCGCTTCTTTCATTTTGATGTATTCAACCATATGTCTTGTGAGCGCTGTTTTTTTCTTTTTGCAAAGAAAGATTCAAAAACCGGAATTACTGTCTTTAATATATCTTTCTTACTGTAATTTCGTTGCATTTCCCGCTCTTTTAATTTTAGCTGAAAAAACCACCGTAGAAGTGCCTCTTTACATGTGTATCGGCCTTACTTATTCTATGATTTTACTTGATGGATGGGTAAAGTATGCCCATTTCTTTACTCAGTTAATAATCGACGTAGCGGCCGCATATTACAAGTTTGTCATTGCAAATAAAGGACAGCCTGCTTATGGAGCTTTGACCCCGGCAGAATTTGCAAGAATTGAAGTTGCTGTTGTCGTTACCGGCCTTATTTGTGGAATTATAGTCTTTTACAGAAATACGTTGCTTGAAGACGAGATGAAATTAAGAGAAGAAGCGACCAAGAAGGCTGAAATGGTAAGCTTTGCAAAGGATATGTTTTTAGTTAACGTATCCCATGAAATAAGAACACCTTTAAATGCAATTTTGGGTACAACGGATCTTTTGCTTGATTCCGAAGCTTCAAATCATGTTAAAGAAATGGCATACAACATTTCTAATTCAAGCCATGCGCTTTTGTCGATTACAACAGACCTTTTGGATTTTTCCAGAATGAACACAGATTCAATTGTTCCTGAGTCTGAAAAATATGACATAGCATTAATGCTTAATGACATTATTAACTTAATGTCTGTTCGTTTGCTTGATTCAAATGTAGATTTCTTTGTGGATGTTAATCCGGATCTTCCAAGATTTATGATTGGTGACAGCGGAAAAATAAGGCAGATTGTAATCAATATCCTTTCCAATGCCATTAAGTACACCAAGGAAGGCCATATGACCTTCTATGTTGATTATGAAAAGATAGACAATGAAAAGATTCACTTGTTTATAAGAGTGGAAGATACCGGTATTGGCATAAAGAAAGAATCCATAGAAAAGATTTTTGAACCTTATAACAGATCCGGTGAAGCAACTGACAGAATTATTGAAGGTAACGGCCTTGGCCTTGCACTTTGCAGAAAACTTGCCTTTGCAATGGGGGGTAAGATTTATGCTCAAAGCGAATATGGAAAAGGCTCGACCTTTTATTTTGATGTTTGCCAGAAGGTAGACTCTTTTGAAAAGTCAAACCGAGTGGGATATGTAAGCCATGAAAAGGCTTGTATTGCTTATTATTCCGACTCACTTACGGATGTAAACATTCTTTCAAAGATTCTTAAAGGAATGAATGTTAAGGGATTAAGAATTTCAAATGATGATGATTTGTTTAAGTGTATATGCGACTCATCGGTTTCTTATTTCTTAATTGAAACCTCGGTCTATGAAAGAATTAAAGCAGACCTAGCGGATGCGAAAGTCAATTGGAAAAAGATCGTTATTATAAGCGGTTGTAACTATAGCTATTCCGGAGAGCCTTTTGAATCGGTTTTAACAAGACCTATAAGCAGTTTAAATGTAGCTGATTTAATCAATGAAACCATAAGCTATGCTTTAAGAAAGCAGATATTTGACGGAAAATTCTCGATTCCCGATGCTAAAGTTTTGGTGGTAGACGATAACCTTGTTAACCTTGATGTGGCTGCGGGAATCCTTTCAAGATATAAAGCAAGCGTAACGACGGTTGCAAGCGGAGAAGATGCTTTAAGCAGCGTTCAATATGATAAGTTTGATATTATTTTCCTTGATTTTATGATGCCCGGAATGGACGGTATAGATACTCTTAAGGCAATCAGAAATCTGGATATTGAATACGCTAAAACCGTTCCCATTATTTCCCTTACAGCAAATGTTGTAAGCGGAGCAAGAGAGATGTTCTTAAAAGAAGGATTTGCGGATTATTTATCCAAACCTATTGAAATTAATGCTCTTGAAAAGATACTTATGGAGCATTTGGCACCAAACCTTATTAAAGCAGAGGTTTAAAATTCATGGAACAAAAGAAAAAGGTTATTCAAAGAAATACATATACATCCAATAAAGAAGCCATTAATTTGCTCACAAAGTTATTGGCCTTGATTTCCTTTGGCTGTATTTTTGTTTACGCTATCATTTTGGACACCTTTAACAGCATAGTTATTTTTAACCTCTTAATTACAGTTGCATTTTGTCTTGTTTTAAACTATGTGAATAAGAAAATTGATAATTACCGAATTATATCAATCATTTTCTGTGCTTATACTCAGTTTATTGTAATGCCGATTCTTATAATCAACGGTGAACAGGCCAGAAGTTCTGTGCCTATTTGGTATGCCGCCGGAATAATGGTTATGATATTTATTTTGGATAAAAGAGACATCTGGTGGATGTCTTTAATAAATATATATATCGGAACCTATTTCTTTACAAATGCCTATGTTGCGGGAAATAAGTCATCCATTATAAGTGACAGAAGAGAGTTCTTTTGGGGCTTTGTGTTTTCTTTCCTTGCGGTTTCTTTTACCCTTTTATACATCATGGTAAGAATGGACAGATCCTTTAAAAAGGCAGAAGAAGAAATTGAAAAGAGTCATGAAATGGAGCATAACGCAGGCCTTGCAAAATCAAGATTTTTGGCAAATATGTCTCATGAAATCAGAACTCCCATGAATTCAATTATCGGTCTTTCTGAAATTGTGTTAAAGGATGAAATGGATGATAGAACCAGAGATCAGGTTACTATCATAAAGAAATCCGCTTACGACCTTCTTGAAATTATCGATGACGTTTTAATGTATTCTAAGCTTGATTCAAGTAAAATGAAGCTTTTAAATGCAGACTTTAAAACTGAGGAATTATTAAAAAGCGTAACGGAAATTATAAGCACTCATATTGAAAAGAAAGATTTAAAAGTAAGAATTATAATCGATAATAATATTCCTAAGGTTGTTAACGGTGATGACATAAGAATAAAACAGGTTATTATGCGTCTTGTGTTTATTTCTTTATCACTTACGGATAACGGACGTTTAATGTTTTCTGTATCATGTGATACAAACGAGGAAGATAAAAAAGCCGTATTTAAGATTAAAGTATCAGATACAGGATGCGGACTTTCTCAAGCTGATTGTAATGCCATATTCGGAGCTTACGACACATATGATTCAAGGCAAAGCTCAAATTTAAAGGGTATCGGCCTTAAATTTAACATTTGTAAAGACCTTCTTGCAATGATGAACGGAGATATGATAATTCGTTCGATTGAAGGAGTGGGACTTGAATCTGAAATCACGTTTGAATGTGATGTGGTGGACAACAGTCCAATGCTTGAACTAATAGAGAAAGAAAAACGCGATATTTTAATTTACATTAAAGATAACAGAGAACTTGAAACTTGGAAGAGCGTAATGAGCGGATTTAATGTGCACCCTGATTATGCAAACTCTTTCTTTGCTTTTGATAAAGCCATTTCCACAAGAGACTATGACTACATTTTTGTTTTAGAAGAATCTTACGCCACAGTAGCGGGAATTATTTCAACAAACGCAAAAGAGGATAATACTTATGTAGTGTGCTCTAAAAACAGGCTTTACGGAGACTTTGGAAAATGCAGGATTCTATGGCAACCGATTTGCAGTTTGTCTATTATTGATGCTTTAAATGACACCTGGAAGGCTTCAAACTATGAATCCAAGAATGAAAAGATTGAGTATGACGGTAGTGAAGCAAAGATTTTGGTGGTAGATGACAATGCGGTTAATTTAAAGGTTGCATCAGGTATTTTCAAAGGTTACAATATCGAAATCGATACTGCAAAGAGTGGCTCTGAATCTTTAAAGAAGTTAGAAGAAAAAGAATATAACCTTGTGCTTATGGACATGGTTATGCCGGAAATGAGCGGAGAAGAAACCCTTAAAAAGATAAGAGAGAGTAAGAATAAAGCGATTTCTGAAATACCTGTAGTGGCGCTTACCGCAAATACAGGAGGAAACATAAGAGAAGAAATCCTTTCTTTAGGTTTCCAGGAATATCTTGCAAAGCCCATTAAAACAAGGTATCTTACCCAGATACTTCTAGACTTTTTGCCACCGGGAATGCTTAAGAGAAAACTTGCTGACAACAAACCTTCGGCGCCTATAGCTAAAGAAACTTCAAAACCTAAGGAGGCTTCAAATGAGATTAAAGATACTAAGATTAAGGGACTTGTCACAGAGCTAAAAGAAGCCCTTGATAATATGGACCTTACTTTATGTAACACCTTATTTGAAAAATTTAAAGGCGAGGATATTGATCCCGGTGTTTCTTTAAAGGTTAAAGAAATAAAGAAAGCTTACGACGTTTATGATTTTGAAAAGATAAAAGAGATGATAAGCGTAATTTAGTTTACTTGACTTTTGATTTTGGTTTTGCTATATTACATCCATAAAAGCGATGAAAAGAAAAAGTACTTTTTAAGTAAATCAACAGAAAGTAGCCGGTTGATGAGAGGCGCATCCATTTACTTTTTAAGGAATACATCTTGGAGCTTCGCACCGAAGCCGAAAGGATAGGCTGCGACGGGTTTACCGCACGTTAAAGCGGGAAGGGTATCGCGAAAGCTGTACTCTGTGAGGCAAGCGATGTGAGTCGTTTGTGAATAAGGGTGGTAACACGAGATTTTATCCCGTCCCTGGTAACAGGACGGGATTTTTTTTACCCTCAAAACTCCTGTTACGGATTAACAATATATTTATTAGGAGGTTTTGAAATGCAGATTTACGAAGAGCTTAAAAGAAGAGGGCTTATTGCTCAGGTAACGGATGAAGAATCCATTAAGGAAATGGTTAATAACGGAAAAGCCACTTTCTACATTGGATTTGACTGTACTGCAGACAGCTTAACTGCAGGACATTTTATGGCACTTACTTTAATGAAAAGACTTCAGGAAGCCGGAAATAAGCCTATTGCCTTAATCGGTGGCGGCACCACTATGATCGGTGACCCCTCAGGAAAGTCTGATATGAGGAAGATGCTTACAATTGAAGATATCAATCATAACGCCGAATGCTTTAAAAAGCAGATGGAAAAGTTTATTGATTTTTCTGACGGTAAGGCATTGCTTGTTAACAATGCGGATTGGCTTTTAGACTTAAATTACATTGAACTTTTACGTGAAGTAGGCGCTTGCTTTTCAGTAAACAACATGTTAAGAGCTGAATGCTACAAGCAAAGAATGGAAAGGGGATTAACCTTCCTTGAGTTTAACTACATGATTATGCAGTCTTACGACTTTTATCACATGTTTAAAGAATACAATTGTAACATGGAATTTGGCGGAGACGATCAGTGGAGTAACATGCTTGGCGGTACCGAACTTATCAGAAGAAAACTCGGTAAAGATGCTCATGCTATGACAATCACTCTTCTTACGGATTCTCAGGGTATGAAGATGGGTAAAACAGCCGGAAATGCAGTATGGCTTGATCCAAACAAGACTTCACCTTTTGATTTCTTCCAGTACTGGAGAAACGTAGGAGATGCAGACGTAATTAAGTGCCTTAAGATGCTTACATTCCTTCCCATTGAAGAAATTGAAAAGATGGAAAGCTGGGAAGGCAGTGAACTTAATAAGGCTAAAGAAATTCTTGCTTTCGAACTTACAAAGCTTGTTCATGGAGAAGAGGAAGCAACAAAGTCATTGGAAAGTGCAAGAGCCGTGTTCTCTGTGGGTTCAAGTGAAAATATGCCTACAACCGAAGTATCTGAGGAAGATTTGTTTAATGGTAAAATCGATGCCATTGCTATTTTGGTTAAAGCAGGTTTGGTGGCTACAAGATCGGAAGGCAGAAGAGCAATTGAACAAGGCGGTGTAACAATCAACGAAGAAAAGGTTACTGACATTAAACTTGCCTTTACTCTTGACGAAATTGCGGCTAAAGATTTTATAATTAAAAGAGGAAAGAAAAACTTCAGAAAGATCGTTGTTAAATAATTTAACGGAGGTGTTTTGATGACTGATAAGGAACTTGTTTTACAGGCCTTAAAGGCTCGTGAAATGTCTTATTCACCTTATTCAAACTTTGCGGTAGGGGCTGCACTTTTAACAAAGAGCGGAAAAGTATACTTGGGATGTAATATTGAAAATGCAAGCTACACCCCCACAAACTGTGCCGAGAGAACAGCTTTCTTTAAAGCAGTAAGCGAAGGAGAGCGTGAATTTTCCAAAATAGCGATCGTTGGCGGAAAAGTTGGTGAAAAGATAGAAATGTATGCTTATCCTTGCGGCGTATGCAGACAGGTTATGCGTGAATTTTGCGATGTTGAAACCTTTGAAGTTATATCTGCCTTAAATGAAGACGTTTATCAAAAGAATCTTTTAAAGGAACTTTTGCCTTACGGATTCGGACCGGAGAATCTTTAATGACAGCTTATACAATCGTTGGTGCGACTTTAGTTTTACTGTTTGTTTTAATTGTATTAAAAGAATCCTTTGATTATAAAAAGCATAATGAAAGGATTTTTAGAAAAGCAAAGAAGGCGTTCGGAACATTCAATTCCGAACGTCTGTCTCTTGATGAACTTGATTCTGTAAAGAGATTATTCTATAGGTATGAAACGCCCGATTCAATTGATGATATTACTGCAAATGATATTGACCTTGATGAAATATTTCAAAAGTTTAATAATTGTAAATCATCATGCGGCAGCGAGTATTTCTATTCACTGTTAAGAAATCCCTGTTATGACGAAGATAAACTTGCAAGTTTTAACAATAAAGTTGAGTATTTAAAAGAAAACGAATCTGTAAGGGATAGCCTATTAAAGCATTTTCTTTTAATCGGAAGCATGAAGAGAGTAAATTTTCTTGACTGTTTGGATTATATTGATTCTGTTAAAAAGGAATCCTGTTTAAAAGATGTTTTGCTTGATGTCTTTTTCTTTTTATCGATTATTTTGGCTTTTGTTATGCCCTCATTTGGCGTAATCTGTTTGATTTTATCTATTGTCATAAATATAATTACCTACTATAAAAGCAGGGGTGAAATTGACAGATACATAGTTTTCATTTCTTTTATCAGTAGATTTTTAAATGAAGGAAAGAAACTGGACAAAGATTTAAGCGATGTATTTGAATCTGAAAAAAGAGTACTTTCAGATAATCTAAACCTGGGAAAGCGGCTTATATCTTTAACCAAGGCCGTTAATAAAAGTTCCGGTGCAACAGGTGCGGGATCCCCGATTGATATTGGTGTTGACTATATTAAAGTAATTTTACACATAGATATTATTTGCTTTTATAGGCTTATTTCCTTACTTTCTTTAAAAAAACAGGAAATTGAAGAAACGTATATTACTTTGGGAAAACTTGAAACATACTTAAATGTTGCTTCTTTAAGAGAGGCATTGCCTTTTTATACTACTCCTAAGAAGGGAGACGGTTTTAAGGCTAAAGACCTCTACCATCCACTCATAGATGAACCGGTTTTAAACAGTATCGATGCAGATAAAGGCGTATTGATTACCGGATCGAATGCATCCGGAAAATCGACTTTTTTAAAAGCAGTTTGCTTAAATGCAATATTTGCAAAGACCATTTATACTTGCCTATGTAAAGAAATTGCTTTGGATGATTACCATATTCTTTCATCTATGTCTTTAAGAGATGATATAATGAGTCATGACTCTTATTTCATGGTTGAAATCAAGGCATTAAAGAGAATTTTTGATTACAGAGATAAGTATAGGGATAAAAAAATACTTTGCTTTGTGGATGAAGTCTTAAGGGGCACGAATACTGTTGAAAGAATAGCTTGTGCCACCCAGATTTTAAAGGCATTTAACAAAGAAAACATATTATGCTTTGCGGCAACGCATGATATTGAACTTACCGATAATCTTAAAGACGAATATGACAACTATCATTTTGACGAAGAGATTGTAGAAGATGATGTGCTTTTTAATTACATGATAAAACATGGAAAGGCCACATCGAGAAATGCTATAAAGCTTCTTTCTTTAATGGGATTTTCGGATGATATTATAAAAAAGGCCGATAAAATGGCTAAAGATTTTACAGAAACCAAAGTTTGGGGGTAGTAAATGAAAGTTACTGTTTATTCCGACGGATCTTCAAGGGGAAATCCGGGCCCGGGAGGATTTGGAACGCTGATTCATTACGTAGATACAAAAGGTGAGCTACACACCCTTGAAATAACAAAGGGATATAAGCAAACCACCAATAACAGAATGGAACTTTTAGGCGTAATTAGCGGACTTGAAGCTTTAACAAAGCCTTGCGAAGTTAAAGTTGTTTCGGATTCAAAATATGTAATTGACGCTTTTAATCAAAAATGGATTGATTCCTGGGTAAAAAACAATTGGAAGAGAAAAAGCGGCCCTGTATTAAACGTTGATTTATGGAAAAGACTTTTAAAGGCTATGGAGCCTCATTCCGTTTCTTTTGAGTGGATAAAGGGGCACGCGGGACATCCCGAAAACGAGCGCTGCGATAAACTTGCAACTCAAAGCGCGGACTCTGATGACTTACTTATTGATGAAGGATTTTTAAGCTAAATTTATTGACACCTATTGTTGTATTAACTATACTAAAAGAGGCACAAGATATTGTGTCTCTTTTTCTTATTTAAACTAAACTTTGTGTAAAAACGTACGATATATAAAGTAGTGGTAAAAAATTCTTTTAAAGGAGTGCGGTTATGGGAAATCAAAATTGGGATTCAAATAACGACGAAAGCATTAATTATGGCGAAAAGTATAAGCCGGTAGGTGAAATTTTCGTAATTAAAAAGGATGGCAGTAAAGAAACCTTCAATGTGCAGAAGGTTATTAATGCTGTTTCAAAAAGTGCATACAGAGCATTAACCAAATTTACCGATGAAGAAAATGAAAAAATCTGTAAATATGTAATAAGTCGTGTAAACGAGATGGATTCAAACGAAATCCCGATTCCCGTTATGCATAATATCGTAGAAAGTGCTCTTGAAGAAGTAAGGCCCATAGTTGCAAAAAGCTACAGAGATTATCGAAACTATAAGCAAGACTTTGTTAAAATGCTTGACGATGTCTACAAAAAGAGCCAGTCAATTATGTATGTGGGCGATAAAGAAAACGCAAACACAGACTCTGCACTTGTTTCCACAAAACGAAGCCTTATATTTAATCAGTTAAATAAAGAACTGTATCAAAAATTCTTTATGACCACCGAAGAAATCCAGGCATGCCGTGACGGATATATTTACGTTCACGATATGTCTGCAAGAAGAGATACCATGAATTGCTGCTTGTTTGACGTTCAAAACGTACTAAGCGGTGGCTTTGAGATGGGTAATATCTGGTACAACGAGCCTAAGACATTGGACGTTGCTTTTGATGTAATAGGTGATATCGTTCTTAGTGCCGCAAGCCAGCAATATGGTGGATTTACAGTTCCTTCCGTTGATTTGATTTTGGAGCCATATGCTCAAAAATCTTTTGACAGAGATGTTGAAAAGTACAGAAGATTAGGCCTTCCCGATGAAGTATGCGAAAAGGAAGCATTGGCTGATGTTACAAAGGAATTTGAACAAGGTTTTCAGGGTTGGGAATATAAGTTTAATACCGTAGCATCTTCAAGGGGCGATTATCCTTTCATCACTATAACCGCAGGAACAGGAACCGGAAGATTTGCAAAGCTTGCTACCATTTCAATGCTTAATGTAAGAAGAAGAGGCCAGGGTAAAGCTGATTGCAAGAAACCTGTATTATTCCCTAAAATTGTATTTTTGTATGATGAAAATCTTCACGGACCGGGAAAAGAACTTGAGGATGTTTTTGAAGCAGGAGTTAAGTGCTCTGCAAAGACAATGTATCCCGATTGGCTCTCGTTAACCGGTAAAGGATATGTTGCGGGCATTTATAAACAATACGGAAAGATTATTTCTCCCATGGGCTGCAGAGCCTTTCTTTCTCCTTGGTATGAAAGAGGAGGAATGCATCCCGCCGATGAAAACGATGTACCGGTATTTGTAGGAAGATTTAATATCGGTGCGGTTTCTTTGCACTTACCTATGATTTTGGCTAAGGCAAGAAAAGAAAACAAAGACTTCTATGAAGTGCTTGATTATTATTTAAATCTTATAAGACAACTTCATATTCGTACTTATGCATATCTTGGTGAAATGAGAGCTTCCACCAATCCTTTGGCATATTGTGAAGGCGGTTTCCTTGGGGGACACTTAAAGCTTACCGATAAGATTAAGCCCTTGCTAAAATCCGCAACAGCAAGCTTTGGTATTACCGCATTAAACGAACTTCAGGAGCTTTATAACGGAAAGTCTTTGGTTGAAGACGGTGCTTTTGCCATTGAAGTTTTGGAATTCATTAATAAAAGAATTTCCGAGTTTAAAGAGCAGGACCACAATTTATACGCAATCTACGGCACTCCCGCAGAAAACCTTTGCGGATTACAGGTTAAACAATTCAGAAAGAAATACGGCATTATCGAAGGCGTAAGTGACAGAGAATATGTTTCAAACTCATTCCATTGTCACGTAGCAGAAGATATTACCCCTATTCAAAAGCAGGATCTTGAAAACAGATTCTGGGATTTGTCTAACGGCGGAAAGATTCAATATGTTAAATATCCCATCGATTATAATATCGAGGCTGTAAAGACTTTAATCAGACGAGCTATGGATATGGGATTTTATGAAGGTGTTAATTTATCATTGGCTTATTGTGACGATTGCGGCCATCAGGAACTTGAAATGGATGTTTGCCCTAAGTGCGGAAGCCGTAACCTTACAAAAATAGACAGAATGAACGGTTACCTTTCTTATTCCAGAGTTCATGGTGATACCAGACTTAATGATGCCAAAATGGCTGAAATCGCTGAAAGGAAGTCAATGTAACTATGCGTTATCATAATATAACCAAAGATGATATGAAAAACGGTGACGGCTTACGAGTGGTTTTGTGGGTAGCCGGTTGCCTACATAGATGCAGAGAATGTCAAAATCCTTGTACATGGGATCCGGAAGGCGGCTTACTCTTTGACGATAATGCAAAGCAGGAGATATTCGATCAGCTTGATAAATCATACATTTCAGGAATAACTTTTTCGGGAGGTGACCCTCTTCATCCGGCAAACAGAGCTTATGTAGAGGACCTTTGTAAAGAGATTAAAGAAAAGTATCCCGATAAAACCATCTGGCTTTACACCGGTGATTCCTGGGAAGGAATATATGATTACTCTTTAATGAAATACGTGGATGTTTGCGTAGACGGAGAGTTTATCGTTGAAAAGAAGGATGTTACCTTAATGTGGAAGGGTAGCAGCAATCAAAGAGTTATAGATGTTAAAAAGACACTTAGGCAGGATGATAAATCTAAGCCTATACTTCATTGCGGCGATTACTATGCAAATCCCATTACACCTGATTTTGTACAGGAAGAAAACATAAGCGGTTGTGGCTGCGGCTGCGGTGGTAAAGAAATAGCACAATAGTAGTTTTCTAAACTACATTAATCGGACTTTTAAACTATTTTGTTGAATTAGTTAAGTTCGGGTGTTATTATATGTTATGTACAAAAATCAGCGGAGGTAACAGATATTGAGTTCTTTTATTATTGCTACTGACACTACGGCTGATTTGCCCAAGGATTACATTGAGAAAAATGACCTTGGTCTTTTCAGTTTGTCTTATACTATTGTGGGTGAAACATATTCAGCATCCAGAGAATTACCTGAAAAGGAATTCTATTCATTAATGAGAGAGGGTAACATTCCAAAAACAAGTCAGGTTAATCCTGATGAAGCTAAGGAAGTGCTCCTTAAGTTGTTAGAGAAAGGTAATGAAATCTTATACATTGCATTTTCTTCAGGATTAAGCGGTACATATAACTCCGGACGTCTTGCAGCCGAAGAAATCATGGAAGAAGATAAAAACGCTAAAATCGTTGTTGTGGATTCTAGGTGCGCGTCTTTGGGTGAAGGCTTATTGGTTCATAAGGCTGTTGAAATGCGTAACAACGGTAAATCCTTTGAAGAAACCTGTGAATGGGTTAAAGAACATGCCAAAAACATGATTCATTTGTTTACGGTTGATGATTTAAACCATTTGTTCAGAGGCGGAAGAGTATCAAGAAGCGCAGCCTTTATCGGTACTGTTTTAAACATCAAGCCTGTTTTGCATGTTGATGATGAAGGAAAGCTTATTCCTTTGTGCAAAGAAAGAGGAAGAAAGAAATCTTTATTGAAACTTGTTGATATGATGGGTGAACAACTTGGTTCATACGACAAGAAAAATGATATAATATTTATTAGTCACGGAGATTGCATTGAAGACGCTGAATTTGTTCGTGACGAGGTCGAAAAAAGATATGGCATTAAAGATTGCCTTATAAATTATATCGGACCTACAATCGGAGCTCATGCTGGCCCCGGAACAGTTGCATTATTCTTTATGGGTGATGTAAGATAATTTCATAGAAGATAATTAAAAGCGGAGGCTTATATGTACGGATACACGAAAACCATGAGGTTGTTTTTAGCCGAATATCTTATGGCACTTTTGCTTCACACCGTTTATGCTTTTTATGATAAAGGCGCTGAAACGGGACGAATTGTGCTTTGGATTTCATGTGTAACCATATGCGCCACCGCTTTAGTTGTTTTTTTAGTTAAAAAAGAAAGGTTTGTTGTCCCCTTTTCTTATGTCATGGTTCTTTTGGCTACCACATGTATAGGGTACCTTCTTAACACTCTTGCTTTTTCAATTTTTATTGTTTCGGTTATTTCATCTTGCTTTTGCATATTATTGGATGCAATTTATATTATCTATATGTCTGCCATTTCTTCTGTTGTAGCCATATGTCTTGTAGTATTTGTTCCTGAATCTATCTCATTAAATGTCAGTCCTTTTATGTTTTGCATATATATAGCAATCTACCTTGCTTTTTCACTTAACTTATACATTGTTGTAAATTATGCAAACAAGTTTATGAAGGGTATGGAAGAAAAAGCGGAAGAAGCAAGAAGAGCGAGTGACTCAAAGAATCTTTTCTTAGCCAACATGTCTCATGAAATCCGCACTCCTATGAATGCGATTTGCGGTATGGCAGAGCTTACTTTAAGAGATAAAACTTTATCTAAAGAATCAAGAGAAAATACTGAAAACATTAAGCGAGCAGGCACTGTTTTAATTTCGATAGTTAATGATATTTTGGATTATTCAAAGATGGAAAGCGGAAAGCTTGAAATTGTTCCCGTTACCTATTCTTTTAAACACATGGTAGATGATGTTATGAACATGTCTGCTTTAAGGGTGGAAGATAAGCAGGTAGATATTAAAGCCCAGATTCAGCCGGGGCTTCCCGACCTTCTTATCGGTGATGAAATTAGAATCAGACAGATTTTATCTAATCTTTTGTCTAATGCCATAAAGTACACCGAAAACGGATATGTTATTTTGGAAGTAAGCGGAGAAGAAGATGCCGGATTTTTAGACCTGGTTATTTCCGTAACCGACAGTGGTATAGGTATAAAGAAAGAAGATTTAAATAAGCTTTTTGTAAGCTTCCAGCAGCTTGATACAAGAAGGCTTAGATCAAGAGAGGGAACAGGACTGGGACTTGCTATTTGTAAGCAGCTTCTTTCTTTAATGGGCGGTAGGATTGAAGTAGAAAGTACATATGGTGTGGGTTCAAAGTTTACCGTTCATTTAAGCCAGAAAATCAGCACTGCGGCGCCTTTGAAGGATGAAAAAGAACCGGAAGAAAAGGTTAAAGAACCCATCGTTACAGTCGGAGCAAAAGTTTTGGTTGTTGATGATAACTTAGTTAACTTAAAAGTTTCGGAAGGACTTTTAAAAACCTTCGGACTTGATGTGGTTACTTGCGTAAGCGGAAGGGAATGCTTGGAAATACTAAGTCGTGAAAAAGATTTTGATATTATTTTCATTGACCATATGATGCCGGAACTTGACGGTATAGATACCCTTAATCTAATAAGAGCGGATAACAGCGAATACATGAAAACGGTTCCTTTAATTGCTCTTACCGCAAACGTTGTAAGCGGTGTAAGGGAAATGTTTATTTCGGAAGGCTTTGATGATTATGTACCAAAGCCTATCGATATGAACTGGTTAAACAGTATTTTAAGAAAGTACATAAAAATAGAAAAGCAGCGCTAAGCTGCTTTTTCTTATAAAAAGATTAACACTTGTATTTATTTTGATTTAAGCATAAAATAACCTAGATACAATATTAGTAAGGAGAAGAAGTTATGGCAAAAATCAGAACAAGATTTGCTCCAAGCCCTACAGGCAGAATGCATGTAGGAAACTTAAGAACAGCTTTGTATGAATTCCTTATCGCCAAGCATGATGGCGGTGATTTTATTTTAAGAATAGAAGATACTGACCAGGAACGTTTTGTGGAAGGTGCTATAGACATTATTTACAGAACACTTGAAAAGACCGGTCTTGTGCATGACGAAGGTCCCGATAAGGATAAAGGATTTGGCCCTTACGTTCAAAGCGAAAGAATGGCTTCAGGAATTTATCTTGAATATGCAAAGAAATTAATTGAAAAAGGAGAAGCTTATTACTGCTTCTGCGATGCCGAAAGACTAGAAACCTTAAAGCAGGTAGTTGACGGCAAAGAAATCGTAGTATATGACAAGCATTGCTTATCTTTATCTAAAGAAGAAATCGAAGCCAATTTAAAGGCAGGTAAGCCTTATGTTATAAGACAGAATGTTCCAAACGAAGGTTCCACCACTTTCCATGATGAACTTTACGGAGACATTACAGTAGATAACTCAGAGCTTGATGATATGATTTTAATTAAGTCTGATGGTTTCCCTACTTATAACTTTGCAAATGTAATTGACGACCATTTGATGGAAATTACACATGTAGTAAGAGGAAATGAGTACATTTCATCCACACCTAAGTATCAGCGTTTGTATGATGCTTTTGGATGGGAATCTCCTAAGTACATTCATCTTGGCCTTATTACAGATGAGAATCATAAGAAATTAGCAAAAAGATCGGGACACAGTTCTTTCGAAGACTTGCTCGAGCAGGGCTTTTTGACTGAAGCTATTATTAACTTTATCGCACTTTTGGGATGGTCGCCCGAAGATAACGAAGAGTTCTTTACACTTGATGAACTTATTAAGAAGTTTGATTACCATAGAATCAACAAATCACCTTCTGTATTCGATGTTAACAAGTTAAGATGGATGAACTCAGAATACATTAAGAAGATGAGCGATGATGCTTTTCTTGAGAAGGCAATGCCTTACGTTGATAAGGTCATTACAAAGGATCTTGATAAGAAAAAGATAGCTTTAATGACTAAGTCTCGTATCGAAGTGTTCCCTGATATATGTGAACACATTGACTTCTTTGAAAAGTTGCCTGAATATGATGTAAGCATGTATGAGCACAAAAAGATGAAGACCACTCTTGAATCTTCGCTTGAGACATTAAAGGATGTTATTCCTTTGCTTGAAAAGTTTGACGATTATACAAACGATAGTCTCTATGCTTATCTTTCTAAATACGTTGAAGAAAAGGGTGTTAAGATTGGGTATGTGATGTGGCCCATAAGAACAGCTCTCTCAGGCAAACAGATGACACCTGCCGGTGCTACAGAAATCTTGGAAGTGTTGGGAAAAGAAGAGTCTGTTTCAAGACTTAAGACAGGCGTTTCTTTGTTAGAAAAGGCACTTGGAAGATAATAAACAATACAAAGCAATTAACCACGGAAAGGGCCCTGCGCTGGTTTTGGCGGGGCCCGGATCCGGGAAAACGCTGGTTCTTACACATCACATATACAGTTTAATTAAGAAGGGTGCAGACCCAAACAAGATTTTGGTAATTACATTTACAAAATCAGCGGCCAAACAGATGTATGACCGATTCAAGAAGCTTTCGCCGTCGTCGGCAAATAAAGTTTTCTTTGGAACATTTCATTCGTTTTTTTATCGAATGATAAAAGATTTATCAAATATTTCAAAAACAATTATTTCAGAAAACGAAAGAAACAAAATACTTTCAACTATTTTAGGCTCTAATGAACTTTGCGAAGTTTATTCAAACAAGATTTCTTTGTACAAGTCTTTGTTTAATAAAGATGATTTCGATTTTGAAGACCTAAATAAAGAATATTTTTTAAGCGTCTATAATTCATACAATGAATTGATGCTTGAAAACAATAAAATTGATTTTGATGATATTACATCCTTGTTCTATGAAAAAATAATCCTTAATGACATTAATCTTAAAAGGATAAGTTCTTTGTTTGATTATGTTTGTATTGATGAATTTCAGGACATTAATATGTATCAGTACGAATGCATAAAGAAAGCCTTTATGGAAAAAGGAAACATTTATTGCGTCGGGGACGAAGATCAGTCAATATATGGCTTTAGGGGTGCCGGTTTAGACATTATGAAGCGTTTTTGCGAGGACTTTAAAGAGACAAGTATCTATGAACTTGAAACTAATTACAGAAGTGAAGAAAGAATAGTTACTGCGGCTCA
>JAILCK010000283.1 GCA_024680435.1 Lachnospiraceae bacterium | reverse complement strand
AAAGACATATTTATCTACGTCTCTTTTATAGCCTTCCAAGCTTATTAAAGACCATTCGAATAAAGTCTTTCCTTTGGCTTCAATCATATATTTAGGGACTGTGTAACCTGCTTCTCTAAAGCGAGATCCCAAGCCTCCCATGGTGATTACTATATCTATTTTCATGCAATTTCCTTATCTTTTACAGCGTGAATTCTTTACGATTTCTTCAAGTTCTTCGGGAGTATGGTTTAAAAACTCATCAGGGCGCACGGTTCTATCATCCACGTAAAATCCCTTGTGGCCGGGCCAAAGCTTTCCAAACACAATTTCATCATAAGGAATATCCCACTTTTTAAGCCATTCGTTTAAAATCGGTGCAGTGTTTTTATTAATAAGACCGAGATTTCCGTTATAGGAATTCATGTTGCGGGAAGTATAAAGAATAATTCTGGCTCCATTCTCCTTATAATACTTTAGTTTCTCTATCATATCAGGATAGGGCACCATGTCCTCGTACTTTTCATCCTTACCCTTTATGGGGCAAAGGGTTCCGTCTATATCAAAAATAAATGAGTAATCTTTATACATCCTTTTTTAATTCCTTTAAAATAATCTTTGCATTAAGCATAAATCCAAGCACCTTGTGGGGATTGTCCATGTGAAGCGGAAGCATTGATAAGAACAAAGATACTTCGTAGATTCTCACCGTATCATAGTCAAATCCGTTCTCTTCAAGCTTTTTCTTAAAGATTTCTTTGTACTTTGAATTATCAAAGGGAATTTCAAGTTCCAAAGAAAAATCTTCCGAAACCTTTATGTCAAAAAGTCCGTTATTAAAGAAATCGTATCCGCCACAAACAGAATGAGAAAGCTTTGCCACATCATAATAAGGATTAGTCCACATCTCTTCTTCCGTAAGGGCTCCCTTGGGATCTATAAACTTAAGGGTCTGTGTGGATTTATTGTAAAGCGTATTTGCAAAGCAAGGGTCTCCGTGGCCGATAACAAGTTCAGCTTTAAACCGCACCTTACTCTCAATCTTTTTCTTAAGCTCAAAGTATTGGTCAAGCAAAGCTTCAGGCTTTAAATCTTCTGACACCTTAGTAAGCGCATCTATCTTTTCATATGCAGGATGAGCTTTAAGAGCCTCAATTCGTTCAAGCACCTTATCCACATATAAAGCATTCGCCTTATCTTCATATTCCTTAGGCTCACATGCTCTTGCATGCCTGCACTTAAAGAAATAGAAAAACTTGTCGCAAAGCTTTGAAAACTCATCTTCTCCCATGGAGCCGTGCACCCACTTAATGGAAAGATCCGTCATGTGTAAGCGCTCCATTGAATAGCTTGCCGTATTTTCATCTTCTTTATAATCAAAAGGCATCACAAACCAATGCTTCATATCTTCCGGGAGAAGCTTGTAAAATTCATATTCAGCCTTTATCTTTTCTTTTTTATCAGAAGTCTTTACAACTGTATATTCATTTCCTTTAAGGGAATTAAAGTATCTTGAATCAAAGTTTCCCGTCACGCAATGAATGAAATTCTGAGTGCTTCCGATATCCACAAGGCCTTCTATTTCAAAGGTTTCAGGGATATTTCTTGCAAGGTCCCATGCTTTATTGCCTGAAGAAACATTCTTTAAAAATCCTAAATAACTTTTTACATCAGGGAAAAATGCAGCTACAGATTTACCGTTTTCCAACGCTCCGTAAGGCTCATCAATGTATTCAAGCTTTTTAAATGACAAAGAGGCTTTTTCTTCATCCGCCACAATGTAATTAGAAAAGCAATGAATTACCCTTGCGGAATCCCCCGAAAAGTATTCAAGCTTCTTTAAAAGCTCTGCATATTCAAAGAAAGAATGCACTCTGTTCCACGACACTTCGCCATAAACCTTCTCAAGTGATTCCTTTATGTATTCTTCAAGACGTCTTTTTTTGACCACGACATCAGCAAAGCCATTGCCACCGATAATATCGGCAATTACCTCGCTTTTACGTCCTGTATCGTCGTACACCACAATAACTTTCATCTTTTTCCCTTATCCCCTTTCAAAACTTTGATAGCCTTAAGGGCAACATATATAACTATAGTGACCGCTACACTTACGAATACAAATCTCTTTAAATCATCAGACGTATTCTTTCCCATTGCAGCAAGAAGATAATCTGAAATAAGATTGCTTAGGCCCGACTGCCCTCTTAAACCTGTAAGAAGAGCAATGCTTCCAATCTCTATTGCCCATGCGATTAAAGAAAGCAAGAAAAGAATCATTCCTCTTCCCTTTACCACTCCCGATATTTCTTCATAAATAAGATTACAATTCTGCAAAGCCTTTAACGCAGAAAGCTTACCGAGTGTAGCCTTTTCTCTAAGCAAATACTTTTTCCAAGTTTTATAAATTCCCGGGAATGATAGATATATAACAAATACAAATACAGCAAATATCAAAAGAAAAACAGTGATTAGCGACATTGAACCGCCTGTAAAAATGCTTACAAAAATGATAGCTACAATAAGAGCTATAGTGTCCATGAATCTGTCAAGAAGCACAAGCACCACACCTTTTAAGAAGCTACCTATTTCCTTTCCGTAACAATACATCCTAAAAAACTCACCAAGTTTAAAGGGAATCACTACCGAAACAGGAGTCACCTTACAATAGGTTCTTAAGAAATCTCCCCTGTTTAAGCCATTTCCATACAAAACAAGATATAATCTTGCGGCTTTAAATACATGCACCAGAATAACGGTCACCAAAATTACCGGAACAGAAATCACGGTTTCACTACTGAAAAGAGCAAAAAAACCGGCCCTGTATGTTTCAAAAAACAGGGCTAAGGTAATTAAAATAACCAATACATTTATTAAACTGTAGGCGATAGATTTTTTCTTCATCCGCTCTCCGCTAGCTGTTTGTATATTCAACCTTAAAAGTATAATCTTCTACTATTTTATCCCTAAGTTCAGAATTAACAAATTTCTTTTTTGAGAACATATAGGAAAATAAAAGTTTAAGCACTATCATGGCCTGGCTTACCATTTTAACATTGGAAACCTGGTCATCTTCTCTCCACAAAATAGGGAAAAACTTAACCTTATAATTGTAAAATGCCTGACCTAAAACCATGCAATAATTAAACATCAAATTGTCTTTATATTTAGTGTAAAACCCACTCTTTAGAATTTCAACCCTATACATGTTAAGGCCTGAGCCAAGATCATAAATCTTCTTGCCACACCCTATGGAATAAATCATGTTATACATCCTGTTTCCAAAAGATCTGAATGCAGAATATCCTTCTAATTTAGAACCCTTCATGAACCTTGCACCAAGGAAACAGTCATAGTTTCTGTACTCCTTATTCTTTAAATAGGGCAATATATTCGAAATGTCTCCCTGGTCGTCTCCGTGAAGCATTATTACGTAATCAAAGCCATTATCGATGGCATACTTAAAGGCCACCTTCTGGGATCCCCCAAGGCCATAATTTTGGTCATTCCTAAGTAGGCTTACTTTAGTCTTTATCTGATTCTCTTTAAGATAGTTAACAACCGCCTCCGCACCATTATCTGTGCTTCGGTTATTTATCACTATCACTTCACTTAAGTAAGAGCAAACTTCATCATTTAATTGACCAAGCACACGTACAATCTGCTTTTCACAGTTGTACATGGGTATAAATAAAAGTATTTTATCTTCCATTCTTTCTCCAATTTATAAATGCAGCACAACTGCATAAAATTACAATGTACATGCAATAGATATACGCGTGATAATACATATTTGCGCCAACAGGCATTAGAAGGGACATGGCAAGTAAATAGCCGTCAAGAATGAGTGCTATGGTTGCTAATCCTGCCTCATTAAATTTCTTTTTAAAGCATTTTATAATTCCGGAAACAATGATCACAACGCTTGCAACCAATTCGAGCACAAATAACACTGTATATATTCCTGAGTTTTTTAAAAAGTCTATGTATTTAAGCCTTGGAATCGTAATTATGGCAGCAATTGAATTCTTTGCCTCAATTCTCTCCCACGTATAACGCCCCGGAATAACCTGAAGGTCGGCGTCTCCCACGCTCCAAAGAGTGCGGTCAAACATCGGAAGGCCTGTACCTTCACCTTTATACTCTTCTACGTAAGCTGAATTCTTAACCTCTATAGCGCCTAAAAACATATGCCATTGGGTCTTTAAGTAAACAGGCAGGTTGTGAATCACAAGGCTCTTATAAGCTGCAAGGAACGCATCTGAAGCTTCTTTTCCCGCTCTTGATTGATTAATATCCGCGTAGCCTTTAGAGAAATTAACTCTTCTGTATCCTTCGCCCGAGAACTCTTTAATCACTTCTATGGGAGTAATTGCTCCAATCGCCTTGAGGTCCTTTTCTGCGCCTTCATATGAAAGATTTGAATTATCGGAGCATAAAATGTTATGAAGCGAATTAAATGAATTAATTATCGAATAGTCGCTTCCGTAATATTTTTCATTTCCTACCTTAGCAGGAAGGGAAAGAACAAGGTGTACCACTAGCAAAGCCACTATAAACACTGCAGCCTCTTTAATATTAGGCTTATGTACAAAAATTAATAGAGCTACAAACCCAAGAATTGATACTATTATTCCTTCGGATCTAAATACAGACAAAAAGCCTGCAAACACAAGAAGTGAAATAAGTTCAAAATTGCTTCGCTTTCTCTTTTCTAAAATATCAAATAAAACGATTGAAATAAATAATGACGTTAAGGACGCGTTATACTCTGCACGTTCAGGGTTTGTAGCAACCGTGAAAGAATCTGCAAAGATTATCATTGGAAGCACCAAGAATCTAACCCACTTAACATTCTTAAGTGTTTCACTTTTTTTAATTCGATTGTAAACATATCCAAGCACAGCCACAAAAAGAATGGTCTGTAGCACGTTTATAGAAATCGCATGTGGAAACACCATCATAGATGCTGTGTAAAGGCATGATAAGTAAATTCCATGCCAGTATTCAGGCATAAGCCTTATGGCATAAGAAAACGGGATACAGTTATCTCCGCCTGCTTCAAAAACTCCCGGCCATAAAAGAATTGTTGAAAGTACGCTTATTGCCATA